>CAYYAV010000072.1:0-8173 GCA_964469865.1 uncultured Fusobacteriales bacterium
GTGGACTATATAATATGTAATTTTGATACAGTAAACTATCTGAAAAATGAAGATGAATTTATAAAATTTATTGAAACATCATCAGAAAATCTTAGAAAAGGTGGATATTTCATTTTTGATGCAGTAACTGAAGAAATATTTGAAGAAATATTTGAAAATGGGATATTTTTAGATGAAGAACCTGAATATACCAGTATATGGAGGCATGAACAGATAGGAAAAAAGAAGCATCTTGTAGAGATTGATTTATTTGTAAGACAGGATAAAGATGATAATCTGTTTAGGAAATATAACGAGAGGCAGTATAAGTTCATATATGAACCTGAATGGATAATATTCACGGCATTAGAAAAAGGATTTGAGATTTTTGATACAGCATCTAATCCTGAACTTGGAGAAAGCAGGATATTCTTTATATTCAGGAAATCATAGCAGTCAGGGAAAAAACATGGAGGATGATAGGAGATATGAAAGAAAAAAAGATATCTGAAGATGAAATGACAGAAGAGAGGAGAAAGAAACTCTTAGAACTGGAAAGACAGTTAGGGCGGCATAATGACACAAAAAAAGAAAAATTAGAGAAAGATCATAGATTGATTAAATATTTCTTAATAGCGACAAACATGATGTACACCCTTGCAGGACCTATAATTTTTATGTTAGGGTTTTATATTCTGTTGAAGAGATTTGTGTTTGGAGAAGAGAAGCCTTTATTACTTGTAATTTTCCTATTCATAGGAGCCTTTACAGGATACTGGTCTCTTATCAAGCAGATAACTAATATTAATAAATAGTGAAGGGAGAAAAATGGAAAAAATACTTAGAGAAATAAGGGAGATATATAAAATTTCAAGTATTCTTATTGTGTTGGTATTTATAATAGGGTTAATATCTGAAAGGAGCGAACTTTATCTAGCATTTCCAGTTGGAAGTATCTTATCCCTTGTAAATACTTATCTTTTATCAAAAGAGGTGTATACAATGGTTTATATAAAAGAAAATTTAAAGTCAAGAAGTCCGTATGGCTTTTTTATAAGGATGGCTGTATATATAGCAGGAATGATTCTAGTAATATATGTCAGCAGAAGGTATTTTCCTGATAAGGTTAGTAATAATATCATTTTTACGGGGCTTGGATTTATGATTTTTAAAATTTCACTCTATATAAATCAGAAAATAAAAAAATTTGCAAAAAAAAATTAAAAGGAGTATAATTCCGAATAGAGAAAATTTTTAAAGATCTTCCAGAGGAAAATTATAAGGAGGTGAAGGAAAGATGGGGAAAAAAATAGGATATTTCATGTTGATTCTAATAGTATTGACAATTGGTGTAAATATCATTCTAGGACTGATAGGAACTTTTCTTCCTGTTAATTTTATAATGCCGGAAGGTCTGGTAGAAGCACCAAGAAATTATAGTTTTACAATTGGCGGTATGAAACTGACTATAAACCAGACCATATTAAATACGTGGGCAATAATGGCTTTAATAATGGCTGTAATAAAAATGGGGACTAGGAAGCTTAGTGTAGAGAATCCGGGGAAATTTCAGATAATAATGGAGGAATACTATCATTTTATCGAAAATACTTTTTTAGCTACTTTTGGAAATGAGAAAGAGAGATTTATCCCATTCTTTGCAGCACTGTTTGCATTTATCCTCTTCTCGAACCTCAGTTTATTCCTATTTCCTTTTGTAATAACTATAACAAAAGGAGAAAATGGGATATATGAGGTGCATCATTTTTTCAGGACACCTACTGCAGATCCAAATACAACTGTAGGTCTGGCATTAGTGGTGTTATTTGTAACTACTTATGTGGCAATAAAAAAATCAGGGTGGAAAAGGTACCTTAGGAGCTATATAGAACCTATGTGGTTCATGCTTCCTTTAAACATAGTGGAAAAAATATCAAATGTACTAAATACATCAATGAGGCTGTTTGGAAATATGCTGGCAGGACTTGTAATCGCAGGTTTATTATATAGCCTTGTAGGAAGGCATCTTATGCAGACAGTAACAAAAAATCTTGTAGGGGGACCTTTTTCTTTTTCAGTAGGATGGCCTATGATATTACAGCTGTATCTTGACCTGTTTGTGGGGGTTATCCAGGCATTCGTATTTACAATACTCTCATCAGTATATGTATCCGAATCGCTGGAACTTGGTCATGAATCAGATAAATAGAAACAGGTAATCTAGTTAACTAACAAAATAAAATAAAATTTAGGAGGAATCATGGAAGGGATAGTACAGGCAGCAGCTTTATTAGGAGCTGGAATAGCAGCAATGGGAGGAATAGGAGCAGGATTAGGACAGGGAATAGCAACAGGATATGCGGTTGAGGCTATTGCAAGACAGCCTGAAGCAAAGCAGGATATTATGCAGACTTTGATAACAGGATTGGCAATAACAGAATCATCTGCAATCTATGCACTGGTAATAGCATTTTTACTAATTTTCCTGAAAGGATAATCAAATATTGTTGATAAGATTTTAAGTAAAATCTACATAATGGATTTAAAAAATAAAAGAAACTTAGGGAGTGAAGTCATGTCAGGATCAAAATTAGTAAACATAGATTTTTCTATGGCCATACAGATTATAAATTTTTTGATACTAGTAATTGTGTTTTGGAAAGGATTTGCAAAAAAGATTGGCGGCATACTGGAAGAAAGAAAAAAAATGGCTTTGTATGAATTGGAAATAGTAAATGAGGAAAAGGAAAAACTGGAGGCTGAAAAAAGAACTATTGAAAAAAGGAATATAGAGTCCAAAAGGAGAGCCAATGAAATTCTTATAAGATCTGAAAAGCAGGCTGATGAGAGGAAAGAGCAAATTATTTCATCTGCAATGGTAAACAGGGAAAGAATGATGATGAAAGCTGAAATGGACATA
The DNA here is from genome assembly GCA_964469865.1 of uncultured Fusobacteriales bacterium. Classification (GTDB taxonomy): domain Bacteria; phylum Fusobacteriota; class Fusobacteriia; order Fusobacteriales; family Leptotrichiaceae; genus JAGOWQ01. Next base: position 2,900 of record CAYYAV010000072.1, read on the forward strand.
GAAAAAATGAGACAGAATGCAAAATTTGAACTTCAGAAGGAAGTAGGAAAAATGGCAGTTGAACTTGCAGAAAAAATAATAAAGGAAAATGTTAAGGACAGGCAGGATAAAATAATTGATAATTTTATTGAAAAAATATAGGAGAATTAGATAAAGATGGATAAGAATGGAATAGCTGAAAGATACGCAGTGGCCATCTATGATATAGCAAAATCTGTAAGTAATACAGAAGAGGTAAGGGAAACGCTGAATCTTATAACTGAGAAGTACCGGGAAGAGGATGAGTTTAAATCTTTCCTGTTAAATCCTATAGTAACAACTGAAGAAAAGGAAGCTTTTCTGAAAAGAACTTTTGATTTTATCAGTGAAGACGCATTAAAAATTGTTAATTATATGGTAAATAAGGAAAGAATAGAATTTATACCTTTAATAAGGGAAAAATATCTGGAATTATACTATAAGGGAAAAGGAAAGTTACCTGTTGTAGCAATATTTGCAAAGGAATTATCAGAGTGCCAGAAAGAAAGACTGATAGCAAAGTTGGAAAAAAAATATGGAAAAAAAGTTGTATTGAATCTTGAAGTTGATGGGAATATTATTGGCGGTGGAATTATAAAGGTCGGTAATAATGTAATAAATGGTTCCCTAAAACATCAGATTGAAGATATGAAGAGATTGTTCTAGAATTGGAGGTGCTTTTTCTTGAGGATTAAGCCAGAAGAAGTAAGCAAAATAATACGTGCAGAAATAGAAAATTATAAATCGGTCCTTGATATTTCCAATACAGGGACAGTATTGGAAGTTGGAGATGGAATAGTAAGAATCTATGGATTAAGTGAAGTAATGTCAGGAGAACTACTGGAATTTGAAAACGGAGTAACAGGAATGGCATTAAACTTGGAAGAAAATAACATAGGGGCTGTTATTTTTGGTGAAAGTAGAGGAATTAAGACGGGAAGTACAGTAAAAGGAACAGGAAAAGTTGCTGAAGTTCCCGTAGGTGAAAAGATGCTGGGAAGAGTTGTGGATTCTCTAGGGAGGGCTATTGACGGGAAAGGAGATATAGAAGTTTCAGAGCATTATCCTATAGAAAGGGAAGCCTATGGTATTATAGACAGAAAACCTGTAACAGAGCCTATACAGACAGGAATAAAAGCTATAGATGGTATGTTTCCTATAGGAAAAGGACAAAGAGAACTGATAATAGGAGACAGACAGACAGGAAAGACGGCTATAGCTATAGATACAATATTAAATCAGAAAGATAATAATGTAATTTGTGTGTATGTAGCTATCGGACAGAAAAGATCAACAGTTGCACAGATATATAGAAAGCTGGAAGAAAAAGAAGCTTTGGACTATACTATAATAGTTGCAGCAACAGCTTCAGAAGCAGCCTCACTTCAATATATTGCACCTTATGCAGGCTCTTCCATGGCGGAATACTTCATGGAAAGAGGAAAACATGTCCTGATAATTTACGATGATCTTTCAAAACATGCAGTAGCATACAGAGAAATGTCATTATTACTTAGAAGACCGCCAGGAAGAGAAGCTTATCCTGGAGATGTATTTTACCTACATTCAAGATTGCTTGAAAGAGCAGCTAAGTTGAGTGACGAGCTTGGAGGTGGAAGCATTACTGCCCTTCCTATAATTGAAACAAAATCAGGAGACATATCTGCGTATATTCCGACAAATGTTATTTCAATAACGGATGGTCAAATATTTCTGGAAACAGACTTATTCAATTCAGGCTTTAGACCGGCTATTAATGCGGGTGTTTCAGTTTCAAGGGTTGGAGGAAGTGCACAGATAAAAGCCATGAAACAGGTAGCTTCCAGAGTAAAGCTAGAACTTGCACAATATACGGAACTGGCAGCTTTTGCCCAGTTTGGTTCGGATCTTGACAAAGCTACAAGGAATCAGCTGAACAGGGGAGCAAAAATAATGGAAGTCCTGAAACAGTCCCAATATGCACCTTATAAGGTGGAAGAACAGGTTGTTTCATTTTACTGTGTTACACATGGATATTTTGATGATATACCAACAGAACGGGTAAGGAGCTTTGAACACGATCTGATTAAAAGCCTTGATGATTCAGAAATATTGAAAAAGATATATGAAAAGAAGGAAATAACTAAAGACATAGAAAAGGAACTGGATAATTATATAATAAACTATAAAAATGATTTTATACGGTAGGTGAAGTTTATGGCGGCGAATATGAAAGAAATAAAGGAAAGAATCGCAAGTGTCAGAAATACCAGTCAGATTACTACGGCAATGAATGTGATTTCATCTACAAAGTTCAAGAGATTTCAGGAACTTACCTTAAAAGCGAGGACTTATGCTGAAACTCTTGATCTGGCATTTGATAATCTTGTAGCAAGCTTAAAGAAACATCATCATATAATATTTGATGGAAAAGAAGAAATAAAAAAAATCGGCATTATAGTGATGACTTCGGACAGAGGTCTCTGTGGAAGTTTTAATTCAAATATATTAAGAAAGCTTGAAGAAGTAATGAAAAATTTTATAAACGAAGGAAAGGAAGTATCTGTTGTAGCTATAGGGAGAAAAATAAAAGATTTCTGTAAAATCAGGAAAATAAAAATGGATAGTGAAGCTGTACAACTTATTCCTGAAATAATGTTCGAAGAAGGAAAGAAGATAAGTGAAGAAATTGTAAGAAAGTACTTAGATAATGAATATGATGAGGTGTATCTCCTATTTTCAAAATTTGTTTCAGCAATTAAGTATAATATGCAATTTGAAAAAGTTCTTCCCATTGAAAAAAAAGAGGGACTTCCTACAGATCATGAATATGTATTCGAACCTTCGGAGGAAGTTGTGCTGAGGGAATTCGTGCCGAAAGTATTTAATATAAAGCTTTATCAGGCACTGTTAGAAAATACTGCAAGTGAGCATTCGGCAAGGATGTCCGCTATGCAGCAGGCTAGTGATAATGCAGAGGATATGATTAACAGACTTACAATAGAATACAATAGAGAGAGGCAGGGAGAAATAACACAGGAATTGACGGAGATAGTTGGAGGAGCAGATGCCTTGAAATAGGTAGAGGAGGTTTAGAAAGTGAGTAATAAAGGAATATTGGTTCAAATAATCGGACCGGTTATAGATGTAAAATTTGAAAAGGAGCTTCCTGATATATATAATGCCTTAAAAATAAGAGAAGATAGTGGTAAAATACTAGTTGCTGAAGTTTATTCACATGTAGGAGATAATGTAGTCAGAGCTATTGCCATGTCAGGAACAGAAGGATTAAGAAGAGGAATAGAGGTAATAGATACAGGAAAACCTATTCAGGTGCCTGTAGGACGCCAGACATTAGGAAGAATATTTAATGTGCTGGGAGAAACAGTGGATCACGGTAGTCCTTTGGAAGACATAGAACTTGTGGATTCTATACATAAAGAGGCTCCGAGCTTTGAACAACAGGGAACAGAGACAGAAATCCTGGAAACAGGTATAAAAGTAGTTGATCTTCTTGCACCATATCTAAAAGGTGGAAAAATAGGATTATTTGGTGGAGCAGGAGTAGGAAAGACGGTTTTGATTCAGGAACTGATAAATAATATAGCAAAGGGTCATGGTGGACTTTCAGTATTTGCCGGAGTTGGAGAAAGGACAAGAGAAGGAAGAGACCTGTATAACGAAATGACTGAAAGTGGAGTAATAAATAAAACTGCATTGGTCTATGGACAGATGAATGAACCACCTGGAGCAAGATTAAGAGTAGGTCTTACAGCCCTTACAATGGCAGAATATTTTAGAGATAAGGAAGGTCAAAATGTACTTCTATTTATAGATAATATATTCAGGTTTACTCAAGCAGGAGCAGAAGTTTCAGCATTACTTGGAAAGATGCCTTCTGCGGTAGGATACCAGCCTAACCTGGCAACTGAGATGGGGGCACTTCAGGAAAGAATTACTTCAACAAACGCAGGTGCTATTACTTCTGTGCAGGCGGTATATGTTCCCGCAGATGATTTGACTGATCCTGCTACTGCGACAACTTTTTCCCATCTGGATGCGACCACGGTATTATCAAGGCAGATAGCTTCTCTTGGAATCTATCCTGCAGTAGATCCGTTAGATTCCACTTCCAGGATATTGGAACCTGAAATAGTGGGAAATGAACATTATAAAGTGGCAAGGGAAACTCAGGAGGTTCTTCAGAAGTATAAGGAACTTCAGGACATAATTGCTATTTTAGGAATGGATGAACTGGCAGAAGAAGATAAACAGACAGTAAATAGAGCAAGAAAAATTCAGAGATTCTTTTCACAGCCATTTTCTGTAGCAGAACAGTTTACAGGAATGAAAGGTAAATATGTTCCTATAAGGGAGACAATCAGAGGATTCAAGGAAATACTTGACGGACTGCATGATGATCTTCCAGAACAGGCCTTCCTATATGTAGGAACAATAGATGAAGCTGTGGCTAAAGCTAGGGAATTGGAAGCAGAATAAGAATTTAGGAGACTGATTATGTCAAAAGAATTTATTTTAAAGGCAGTGACTCCAGAAGGACTGGTTTTTGAAAAACCGGTAACTTTTGCCAAGTTAAGGACTGAAAATGGAGATATAGGAATACTGGCAGATCATGTTAATCTGGTAAGTCTTATAGGGGCGGGAGAAATGATTGTCAGGGAAAAGGATAAAAAGGAGACGGTTTACTATCTTGCAGGCGGATTTTTAGAAATCAGGAAAGATAAAGTCATTATTTTAGGTGAAGATATGGTAGAGGCAAGTAAGGCAGAGGCAAAAAAACGTGCCAGAGAAGATGCTATTGCTCTTGCAAGACAGCATAAATTACTTGAAGAAGCAGATATTCTGGGAAGTAAGAAAAGAATTCGTGAAAATTTGACTAAAAAAGGTAAAAAAATAAAATAAAATATGTTATAATACACTTAAGTAATTTAATTTCTATGTATGAGTGGGAGGAAAAATGACAAGATATTTGGAAGAGATGGAAGATAAGGAACTTATTGCCCTTGCCAAGGAAGAAAAAATTTTTTTAGGATTACTGTTTAATAGGGAAAGAATTATCGAAAAACTTGAAAAAAAAGGATATGAAAGGAAAGCAGAAATTTTGGAAACAGTAATAACTGAGCAGGTAGAAATAGTTGAAATTCAGGATGAAATCAGAGAAATAGATTTTTCTACTGAAGGAACTTACAGATATAGAAATAGAAGCTATTATAGAAATTATCCTAATAAAAAGTTGATTAGAAAATTGAAAAAGAA
>CAYYAV010000073.1:0-8136 GCA_964469865.1 uncultured Fusobacteriales bacterium
TTAGTATGGTTTCTTCTGATTTCTTTATTTCATATATACTATTTCCATATTTTATCCTACAGTATTCTGAAATATATTTAAAAAAAATTTTTTCTCCTTCATTAAAGTCAGAAAAATTTTCTTTATATTTCCGTGGAAGCCTTTCTATTTTCCCTATAAGACCCCTTATTATATTTCTTTCTTTTTTTTCATATCCTTTTCTGGTATATTTTTCGGTCTGCCTCATAAAATCTATATTCAGAAGTTTATCCCAGTTAGCTCTTTCACTTATGATACACATACTGTCCAGAGTCCTTTTTTCCTTTGTCTTAATGAGATTTATAAAATTTATCAGACTGTACGAATATCCCTTGTTATTATCATTCTTTTTAAGATAATATTTATGTTCCAGAAAAAAACAGAAAATATCATTTATATTATCTTTATTATAGATTTCAAGAAGTCCGTTTTCTAATATTATATTTTTTACAGGTTCAAATATGTTAAAATTCCATTTTTTTACTTCCAGTTTATATCTTTCTTCGGATATTTCAGGGACTTTATCATTTCCATACGATTTTCCTACATAATCTGCAATTTCATTTTTTAAATATCTGTACCTTACAGGATCTGAAAATATAATTTCTCCAAGACCTGTCTCCTTTTCCATAATCATACTTTCCCTGTATATAATTTCCTCTTTCTTATCCATACTTGGTAGAAATTCCTGAACTTCTGCTTCTATAGATACAAAATTCAGGTATTTTGCAACGGATATTCTATGATTCCCGTCATAAACATAGTAATAATCCTTAATTTTATATAAAATTACAGGCGGCAGCATCCTATCCTGTATATATGCCAGGTAGATATCTTCCCATCTTTTCTTCACCACACTGTTTCTAGGAATAAAATTCTCATCAAAATCTTCAAATTTTTCTACACTTCCCACTATTTTTTTTAGCGAAATTTCTTTCATTCCAAGACTTATACTGTTATAGGCATTTTCCTCTTTCTGGATTTCAGAAAAAGATTTCAGGTTCCTTCTCCTCTTCAAACTGAATCCAAGAATTCCTTTCGAAGATTTTATAAATTTTTTATAGGCATTTCGTGCTTCATTTTTATCATTAGGACTTTCCACAATACTTCTCCTTTCAAAATACCTTATTTTTCAAAAACAAAGATCCTGTATCCAAAAGTATTTGAAACAGCAGTTCCTTCTACATCAGTATCCTGATGTACCATATAATTAGGCAGGTGTATATGTCCATGTATCCATAATTTCGGTTTAAAGTAGGTAATGACTTTATTGAATACCTTAAATCCATTATGGACTCCATCATCTATATCATGTATCCCTGCAGGACTGGCATGACTTAAGACTATGTCTACTCCCTTAAAAAGGCTGAATATGTTTTTCAGTATTTTTATTCCCATCTGATATTCAGTATATTGGTGTTCCTGAAAAGAATATACTTTACATCCGTCCAGTCCCAGTATCCTTAGTCCCTTATATTTCAAGAATTTTCCATCTATGACCTTTGCAAAAGTTATCGGATGATCCCTGTGATATATATGATTCCCGTTTACTATTATTATATCTTTGTTCAGAACTGAAACAAGGTAATCCAGATACTGATTCGAAACATCCCCAGCTGACATTATGAAGTCTATATCCTTAAATCTCTGTTTAAGCAGATTTTCTTCCATTTTATTTAATATCTCTATATCGCTTATACATAGGATCTTATATTTTCTCTTATGCTCCTTTATTCTCTTCTTCATCTATTACCTCTTTGAAACAGGCTTCCTAAAATGAGGTGAGTCCCCCCATTCTCCAAATCCTACCTGATCTCCTACACTCGTGACTCTTCCTGTAAGGCATACCTTGCACTGGTCTGCATTATCATCAATACACGGTTTATTATCATAAAGCTGATACTTCTCCCTATGTTCAGGTATAGTTATTATAGGCATGAGTATATTTGCACCTGCTTTAAGACCCATTTCCCGTCCAAGGGGATTAATAGCCTGCAGTGCAGTGGTGGCAGCTATATTTACATCTTTAAGAAATATTCTCGTTATGGCTATCATTTTCAGCCCATAACTGAATCTTTCATATTTTTTTATTTCATCATTTTCTCCACTACTTAAAACTTTCTTACCTAAAGGAGTATCCTTATGGACTATATATGGACCCATACCTATCATATCGATATCCATTTCCTTAAAAAAGTAAATATCATTTATCATATCTTCCTCAGTCTGTCCAGGAAGGCCTATCATTACTCCTGTTCCCACCTGATATCCTATTTTTTTCAGTCCTTTCAGACAACTTTTCCTTCTTTCAAAAGAATGTCTTTCATTATCAGGATGAATTTTCCTATATAATTCCTTATTAGTTGTTTCTATCCTGAGTAGGTATCTATGCCCTCCTGCATCAAACCATTTCTTATAAGTTTCTTCAGTCTGTTCTCCAAGACAGAGAGTTAGTCCCAGACTTCCGTTTCCTATTTTCTTTATGTCTTTAATAAGTTCTGTTATATATATAACAAAATCCTTATCCTGTCTTTCTCCAGATTGTAATGTAAGTGATCCATATCTGTTTTCATAAGCCCATTCGGCCATTTCAAGTATTTCACTTCTCGTCATGTCAAATCTCTCTATATTTTTATTTCCAAGCCTTATTCCACAATAATAACAGTCTTTTATACACCTATTGGAAAATTCTATAAGTCCTCTATAGTAAACCTTCTTACCTACAAATATTTCCTTGACCTCGTAAGCTTTTTTATATAATTTCTCCAGTTCTTCCGGTTTTTTGAGACCTATCAGATAGAGCAGATCTTTTTTTGTATAATCTTCCTTACTTAATATGCTATCCAGTAATCCTGAAAAATTATCCGTTTTATCCAATCTTACACTCCCCTTTCTATTTCAACAATCTCTTTTAAGTTTTCTATAAAACGGTCAATTTCTTCCTTAACCGTATACCTTCCAATACTTACTCTAAAAGAACTTTTCAACTCATCAGGAGACAACCCCATTACAGTTAGTACATGTGAAGGTTCCTGAGCTCCCGACATACATGCTGAGCCTCCGCTTATACATATCCCTCTAAGATCAAGAGCTATAATCAGAGTCTGAACATCACATCCTTTTATACATATGTTTGATATATTCTTTACTCTTGGGGCATTTTCTCCATTTATAACGACTCCTTCTATTTCTTCTTTTATTCTTTGCTCCATATATGTATGAAGGGTCTCCTCTATTTCTTCTTCCATATGAACATTCCTGTATATTTTTTCCAGTGCCACTCCCATTCCCACAATTCCGTTTACATTTTCAGTTCCGGCTCGCCTATTTCTCTCTTGAGATCCTCCCCAGATTTCCTTTTCCAAAAGAAAGTTCCTATCCAAAAATATAAATCCTGCTCCTTTTGGTCCATAGAATTTATGTGCAGATCCTGTTATGGCATTTATCCTCAAGGTTTTAGGAAATACTGTCCTCTTACCTATTACCTGAACAGCATCTGTATGAAAAAGAATGTTTGTTTTTTCAAGTATTTTCCCTATTTCTTCTATCGGTTGGATTACTCCTGTTTCATTATTCGCATACATTATAGAAACTATTACTGTATCCTTTCTTATACTGTTCTTAAGCTGCTCAAGATCAATTCTTCCATCTCTGTCTACATCAAGATATGTTACATCACATCCTTCACTTTCAAGATGTCTACATGTATTCAGTACTGTAGAATGCTCTATTTTAGAAGTTATAATGTGTTTCCCTTTATATCCGTATGCCTTTATAGCTCCCCTTAGTACGAGATTATTTCCTTCAGCTCCTCCTGATGTAAATATTATTTCACTTGTTTCCACTCCCAGGCATCCCGCTATTATATTTCTTGTCTTCTCTATAGCTCCTTTGGCCTTCTGCCCCAGCCTATGAGTTGAAGAAGGGTTGGCATAATTTTCTGTAAAAGATTTATTCATCTCCTCTATAACTTCCGGTAGCATTTTTGTTGAAGCTGCATTATCCAAATAAATTAAATCCACTTTCCCTCTCCTTTAAATATTTCAAATATTTTCTATAAAATCTCCTATATCAAGTATATTTCCTTCCATACCTAGAGTATTTGCAAGATCACTTATATATGGCTGCTTTACCTTACTTTCCTTCAATATATCGTGTTTCCAGAATATATCCCTTTTATTTCCGTCATCAATGACTTTCCTGTTTGCCATTACGACTACCCTGTCAAAGTTGTTTACGACAAATTCCATATCATGAGTTATAGTAATCAATGTCTTTCCCTGAAAGGAAAGCTCATCTATTATTTTTTTCAGAATCTTCATTCCTTTTAAATCCTGTCCTGCTGTCGGTTCATCCATAATAATAACATCTGTCTTCATCGCAATAATAGAGGCTATTGTAACAAATTTTCTCATGGAATAAGGTAGATTATAGGGATTTTCTTCCACATACTGCTCCAGTTCCGTCAGTTTTATAGCCTCTTCCACCAGTCTTTCTGTTTCTTCCTTACCATATTTTAACATTTTTGGTCCATATTCTATTTCATCGTGAACTTTATTATGGAATATCTGATTCATAGGATTTTGAAACACGTAACCTGTTTTACGGCTCATTTTTGCTGTAGTATAATCCTTCGTATTCCATCCATCTATTATTATATTTCCTGAAGAAGGTTTAAGAAGTCCGTTTAATGTCTTTGCCAGTGTCGTCTTACCTGCACCATTCTGTCCTATAATAGCAACCTTTTCTCCTTTCTTAATTTTAAGCGAAATATTATCAGCTGCTACTGTGCCATCAGGATATATATAAGTCATATTGTCTATTTCTATAAAGCTCATATCCTCACCACCTGTGTTTTCTCCAGTTCTTCTATAATATTTTTCTTTGTTACAGGTATTCTATCAAATCTGATTCCCTTTTCTTTTATCAGTTCATATCCCAGCAGAGTGTACTGGGTCATTCCGATTTCTTTCTGAAGCAGCATCTTGTCTGTCAGTATATTTTCTGTTTTCCCATTTAATATGATTTCTCCCCTATCCATCACAACTATATTTCTTGCATATTCTGAAATCAGTTCCAGTTTATGCTCAACAAGTATTATAGTTTTTCCTTTTTCAGACATCATGGATATTATTCTAAAAACATCCTCCGTACCTTTAGGATCTAGCTGTGATGTAGGTTCATCTATTATCAGCACTTCAGGATCCATGGCAATTATAGAAGCAAGAGCTACTTTCTGCCCTTGTCCTCCTGACAGTTCATAGGGATTTCTCTCCCTTAAATTTTCTATTTCAAGCATTTCGAGGATTTCTTCTACCCTTTTTTTTATATATCCGACTTCCAGACCAAGATTTTCAAGTCCAAAAGCTATCTCTTCATAAACTGTTTCCTTGACACCGCTTATCTGAGTAAACGGATTCTGAAAAACAAATCCCATTTTACCGGCTATCTCTCCAGGAGTGTATTCTGAAAGGCTCTTTCCATCAAAAACTACTTCTCCAGTCAGATTCCCTTTATAGAAATTTGGAATAAAACCTCTTAAAACATTACAAAGAGTAGTTTTACCGGAACCGTTATTCCCAATAATGGCCAGGAAATCCCCTTTCTCTATTTCAATATTTATATTCTTCAATACATTCTGTTCATCCAACGGATATTTATAATTAATATCTTTTAATGTTAAATAGCCCATAATATCCTCCATGTAATGCATAATATAATAAAAATTAAAAGAAATACCCTTACAGGGTTGTCATATTTTGATTTTTCTATGTCATAAAGCCTAGTCCTCCTGCTTTCTGAAGAAAAAGCCCTCGATTCCAGAGTAATTGCCCTTTCTTCAGTATTAGCTATAGATGAAAGTACTAGCGGTATGAACACCGGGATAAGAGCTTTAAACCTGGTAAATAAATTACCTTCGGTCTCTACTCCCCTTGACCTCTGGGAATCCATTATAACCATTGACTGTTTTTGTAATTCAGGGATCATCTGTAAAGTAAGCATCAGTATAAACGATATTTTAGGATTTAACCCCTGTTTTTCGAGTGAAAGTGTAAAATCCTTAGCTGATGTTATTAATGTAAGCATTGTTAAAACCGAAACAAAAGCTGTAATTTTAGATGTGAGATTTACTGCCTTTAAAAATCCCTCTTTATAAACTGAAATAAATCCTAATTTTATCCATACTTCTCCTGATGGAAGGAAAATACTCTGAATGATAAATATAGCTGTCAAAAGCCAGAAGAGACTGAAAAATACTCTTTTTAAATATATTTTCTGCTTACCATAGAAACAGGTTATTATTCCACATATCAGGACCATAGAATAACTATAAAACCATCCTTGGATTATAAAAGAAGATACGAAGAGGGATATAGCCAGAAGAAGTTTCGTGGTAGGATAAAGTTTTTCTAAAATATTTCTTATCATAATTATTTCTCCTGTTTCATCCAGTTATTTTTTAGGAGTTATATAATTTTCTCCATATTTGAATTTTATCAGATATCTTGAAGACATACTTTTAATTATCAGCATGGCTACTACTGCCGTTATAATTTTATCTGTAGTCTCCGTTATAAGATTGGTACTGAAAACTGCCGTCCATATATTCTGCCCTGTTGCTAAAAAGAATGCTGTTACTCCGGCTGTAGCGTTTCCTGTATTTCCACCATAAACAAATACTATTATTGGAGCTGAGACTATTATTGCTATTGCCACCAAGCAAAAGGCACAAGCAATAGTCTTTATAACAAGATTCTTCATCCTAAATTTCCCCAGAAATCCCATACAAAGAGCCATAACTATAGCAACCGGCATAAATGCAAGATATTCAGGAGAAAAACTTCCTGTAATCAGGCTTGTTATAACAGCTGTTGCTACTCCAACCCAAGGTCCTGCTATAAGACTTATAAATACTGTCCCTATAGAATCTAAAAATATTGGGACCTGCAATAATTTTACTACTCCAAATCCGACAAAATTTATTGCTACTGCCACTGGTATAAGCAGACTTGCCATCAAAGAAAAATCTTCTTTTAATTTTTTCATTTCTATTACCTCTCTTTTCATTTTATATTAATTCTACTTACTTCATTATTTCATTCATCCATTTTAATATCTCATCATAAATTATATATTTATTTATTTCATTTAGTGATTCATGCCTTCCGTTTTCATTTGCCACTACATTTATTCTTCTCTTTTTCTTTCTTAGTTTCGATAAAATATTATTAACATGCCCTATATCCATTGATTTATCTTCAGTTCCATATACAGTCAGTATTCTTGCATCTTTTTCTATTTTCTTATAATTTTTGTTAATATAGGACATCATTTGAAAAATTCCAGTAAAAAATTTAGGAGTTACTGCATAGCCACAATTAACATCTTCTGAGTATTTTCTGGCCTCATTAATATCCCTTGTCAACCAGTCATATTTTGTATATATTGGTGAAAAAGACATGTTATATTTTTTAAATTTTCCATTAAAAGTACTTTTTTTCTTGAATATCAGCATTCTTTCCAGATAGGTCAGTATCTTACCAGTAAAAGCTGTAGCTTGTTTATATATCGTAAAACCTGAAATTATTAAATTCTTAAATTTCATTTCTATCATTAATCTGGTAGCTATAAGGGATCCCATACTATGACCAAAAATAACCGTATTATTCCTGTTTATTCCTTTTTCAGATACTAATATCTCAAAAAAGATTTTAATATCATCAAATATTCCTGTTATTCCTTTTTCTCCAAAATCACCATATACTCCTTCTTTAAGTTCTCCGTGTCCTCTCAGTTCCATAACATAGACATTATAGCCATTAACTGAAAGAAAATTTCCAAATTCTTCATACCTGTACATTGGTTCTACCATACCATGAAAAATTATAACATTATTATTTGTATCTTTTCTACTTGATTTAAAAAATAGATATGGTATTTCTTTTTCATCAAAACTTTTAAAATAGTTCTTTTCCATTTCACTTCTCTTTCCTTTTTATTTTATATTCTTAATATTATTATAACAAAAAATAAGAAAAATTGTAACAAAATTAGAAAATGAGCAAAAAAAAATGAAGTCAAAAACTTCAAATAAGGATGGCGTCCCTGGTTGGACTC
>CAYYAV010000074.1:0-8134 GCA_964469865.1 uncultured Fusobacteriales bacterium
TAAAAGACAAGCAGATTTTTTAGAAAAAAATGGTAAATATTTGTTGCAATTTACCATTTAAGAGGAAACCTAAGAAAAAACTTGACAAGAAACTTATGGTATGCTAGAATAGACAAGCTAGTTTATTCTGGTAATACCAATATTGTTATTGGGAGGGATAGAAGTCATGAGAGTACAAGTAATTTTAGAATGCACAGAAACAAAGTTGAGACATTATGTTACAACTAAGAATAAAAAAACTCATCCTGAAAGATTAGAAATGAGAAAATACAATCCTGTGCTAAAAAGACATTCTCTATACAGAGAAGTTAAGTAGCATTGTAAAGTACTAGAAATAGGTCAGTAGCTCAATTGGTAGAGCATCGGTCTCCAAAACCGAGGGTTACGGGTTCGATTCCTGTCTGGCCTGCCATTTTAATTTTATGGAGTGTTTTTAAATGAGTAAATTTAATATAGCTGAAGCTTATAAAAACCTAATCAATGAGTATAAAAAAATATATTGGCCGGATAGAACAGAAGTTTTTCATGTCACAGTTATAGTCTTACTAATAACTGTATTTGTGGCTTTGTATGCACTTTTTTTTGATACGGCATTTAATTTTATACTGACAAGATTGACTGCTGTTTTAAAAAGTTTTTTAGGAGGCGCTTAGAGTGGCTGAAAAAATAGAAAATCAAAAATCGGGAAAAGAGGAAACAATATACGAGAAAAAATGGTATATAATTCATACTTATTCCGGTTATGAAAAAAAAGTAGCGACAGATTTGGAGAAAAGGATTGAATCTCTAAATTTAACTGACAGAGTTTTCAGAATACTGGTTCCTGAAGAAGAAGTCCTGGAAGAAAAAAGAGGAAAAATTGTAAAAGTTCCAAGAAAACTTTTTCCAAGTTATGTCATGGTTGAAATGCTTTCTGTCAGAGAAGAAAATGAATTAGGTTTAGGATATAGGGTAGATAGTGAGGCCTGGTATATAATCAGGAATACTAATGGAGTGACGGGCTTTGTCGGGATAGGAAGTGATCCAATACCACTATCTGATGAAGAGGCAGCAAATCTCCTGTCTAAAATAGGACTGGAAAGTTCCAGAAAAGTAAATATAGACTTTAAAATAGGAGAAAATGTAGTGGTTAAAAATGATTCATTCATGGATCAGGAAGGTGAAGTTGTTGAAATTGACCATGAACATGGAAAAGTTACTGTCCTTTTGGAAGTTTTCGGAAGACAGACACCTGTACAGGTTGATCATACAGAAGTATCCAAAGTAGAATATTAGAAAAGTATTTAAAGAATAATGATTAGCAAATTTAATTTAAGAAAAAGTGGGAGATTTAAAAAAATTCAATTACCACAGAGGAGGAAAAATGGCTAAAGAAGTAATCGGAAAGATTAAGTTACAATTAGAAGCAGGAAAAGCAAATCCAGCTCCACCAGTAGGACCTGCATTGGGGCAGCATGGAGTAAATATACCTGAATTCTGTAAGGCATTTAATGCACAGACTCAGGATAAGATGGGATTCGTAATTCCAGTTGAAATTTCAGTCTATGCAGATAGAAGCTTTACTTTTATACTGAAGACGCCACCTGCATCAGATTTATTGAAAAAAGCAGCTAAAGTCCAGAAAGGTTCTGCTAATTCTATTAAAGAAAAGATTGGAACAATAACTAAGGCACAACTAAAGGAAATCGCAGAAACAAAGATGCCGGATCAGTTGAAGCAGCCATGAATATAATAGCAGGAACTGCAAGAAGTATGGGAATAAATATAGAAGATTAATTTTTTAATATTTAGTAATAATTAAAATTATTTAGATTAAGTGGAAGGCAGGAAGCCAATGACCACAGAGGAGGAAATAATAAATGGCAAAAAAAGGTAAAAGATACAATAATATTGCAGAAAAAGTTGATAAATTAAAGATATATACTCCTGAGGAAGCATTAGATCTGATTTTTGAAACTAAAAGTGCTAAGTTTATAGAAACTGTAGAATTAGCAGTAAGATTAGGGGTAGATCCCAGACATGCTGATCAGCAGGTAAGAGGAACTGTTGTATTACCTCATGGGACAGGTAAGACAGTTAAAATACTCGTAATAACTTCAGGAGAAAATATACAGAAGGCACTTGATGCAGGAGCAGATTTTGCAGGTGATGATGAATACATTACAAAAATTCAGGGTGGGTGGCTGGATTTTGATCTAGTTATTGCAACTCCTGATATGATGCCTAAGTTAGGGAAATTAGGAAAGACTCTTGGAACAAAAGGACTTATGCCTAATCCAAAATCAGGAACAGTTACAACAAATGTTGAACAGACAGTAGATGAGTTTAAAAAAGGAAAGGTTGCTTTTAAAGTTGATAAGTTAGGATCAATACATTTACCGATAGGAAAAGTTGACTTTAATAAGGATGCAATTGTCGAAAATTTCAAAGTTGCTCTGGATCAGATTATTAAATTAAAGCCGGCTGCATCAAAAGGGCAGTATTTAAGGACAATAGCAATTTCATTGACTATGGGACCTGGAATTAAGGTAGATCCTATATTAGCAGGGGTTTTTGCTACAAAATAGTGAACAGGAAATTGATGGAAGTCATACTATAAATAAAAGAAAGGTCAAGGATTTTAAAAAGTACTTGACTTTTTTATAAAAATATTATAAAATATCTTAGTCAATTTGACAATACATTAAAAGTATCAAAATACATTGTTATTTTGATATATAACCAAAGACAGTAGGTAGACAGTAGTCTATAAACCCTACCGAGGTAATTTAACAGATATAAATAAATTAATGTTATATATAGTTAGATATGTATACCTCTGGGCTTATTGTTTTTGATTCAGAGGTTTTTATTATGAGGAGGTGAAAAAATTGCCGGCACAATCTAAATTAGAAGCAGTACAGAATTTGACTGCAAAATTGAAAGATGCTAAAGCAATGATTTTTGTTGATTACAAAGGAATCAGTGTTAATGAAGATACTGAATTGAGAAAGAATGCTAGAGAAGCAGGAGTGGAATATTTTGTTGCTAAAAACAGGCTAATGAGAATAGCATTAAAAGAAGTAGGTATCGAAACGGATTTTGATGATTTATTAGAAGGAACTACGTCATTTGCAATAGGATATGAAGATGGAGTTGCTCCTTCAAAGCTAGTTTTTGATTTTGGAAAAAAATTAAAGGATAAATTAATTATCAAAGGTGGAATGCTGGAATCTGACAGAGTTGATGCTGCAACAGTTGAGGCGTTGGCTAAGCTGCCATCTAGAGACGAGATGCTTGGACAGATTGCTTATGGACTATTATCGCCAGTTCGAATGTTAGCTGTAGGATTATCTAACTTAGCTGACAAAGTTGCATCTGGAGCACCTTTAGTAGCTGAAGTCCCAACAGGTGAAGAATCTGCTGCTGAAGAAATAACATCAGAGGCATAATTGAAAGATTTGTAATGTAGAATTAAAAATATAAAATAAAATTTAAGAGAAAATAGGAGGAAAAATAATAATGGCATTTAATAAAGAACAATTTATAGAAGATTTAAAAGCTATGTCTGTATTAGAATTAAAAGAAGTAGTAGAAGCGATAGAAGAAACATTTGGAGTGTCTGCACAGCCAGTGGCAGTAGCAGGTGGAGCGGCGGCAGGAGCAGCAGCAGCTGAAGAAAAGACAGAATTTGATGTAATACTTGTATCTGCAGGATCTGCTAAACTTGCAGTTATTAAAGAAGTAAGGGCAATTACAGGATTAGGATTAAAAGAAGCTAAAGAACTGGTTGAAGCTGGAGGAAAAGCAATTAAAGAAGGAATTTCCAAAGATGAAGCAGAAGCATTGAAAGCACAGTTGGAAGGTGCCGGAGCAGTAATTGAAGTAAAGTAGTAAAAAAATAGATAATAAAAGACACTCTTTTAGAGAGAGTGTCTTTTTCCACTATTAAAAATCAGTGAAACAGAAAAAGTTGAAAAAGTGTTGAAAAATAAGCATTTTTATATTATTAGGACAATTCTTTTTTGTATTAATTTTTATAATTAAAAGATGTTCTATTATAGGGAGGAATTTTTTAAATGAGCAAACTTATTGAAAGATATAGTTTTGGAAAAATAATTGATAGAGGGGAGATGCCTCATTTTCTGGAATTTCAGGTAAATTCATATGAAGATTTCTTACAGAGCGGAATACCACCTCAAAAACGTGAAAATAAAGGATTTGAAGCGATTTTTAATGAAATTTTTCCAATTGAGTCAAGTAACGGGTTATTAAAACTGGAGTATTTATGGTATGAAATTCATGATAATGATGAGCCATTAAATGATGAATTAGAATGTAAAAAAAGAGGAAAAACATACTCAGGGCAATTAAAAGTCAGACTGAAGCTTACAAATAAGAGGACACAGGAGATTCAGGAGACACTAGTCCATTTCGGGGATATTCCCCTAATGACTGAACAGGCTACTTTTGTAATAAATGGAGCTGAAAGAGTTGTTGTTTCACAATTACATAGATCACCTGGTATTACTTTTAATAAAGAGCTGAATATTCAGACCGGTAAAGATATGTTTATTGGTAAAATAATTCCTTATAAAGGGACATGGCTAGAATTTGAAACAGATAAAAATGATATCTTAAATGTAACAATTGAAAGAAGAAAGAAAGTTTTAGCTACGGTTTTCTTAAAAGCGGTAGATTTCTTCATGTCTAATTCTGAAATAATGGATGAATTTTTTGAAAAAAAGGAGACTGACCTATCTCTATTTTATGAAAAATATAAAGGTGAAGAACTGGAAGACATTTTAAAAACAAAACTTGAAGGAAGCTTTATGGCTGAAGATCTGCTAGATGAGGAAACAGGTGAATTCCTAGTTGAAACAGAAGAAGTCATAGATAGTATTGTCATAGAAAAACTGATAGAAAATAAGATTAAGAGCGTTAAAATCTGGGAAGTAAAACCGGAAGACAGGATTATAGCGAATTCTTTAATACATGACACTACTAAAACTAATGATGAAGCCGTAATAGAGGTTTTCAGAAAATTAAGACCTGGAGATCTTGTTACTGTAGAGAGTGCAAGATCCCTGGTAAAGCAGATGTTCTTTAATCCACAGAGATATGACCTGGCTGATGTAGGCAGATATAAGATAAACAGTAGGCTGAAACTGAATGTGCCTGAAAATGAAATAATCTTAACAAAAGAAGATGTGCTTCAGACTATAAATTATGTCAAGAACCTGTTCAGTGGGGAAGGATATACTGATGATATAGATAATCTTTCTAATAGACGGGTAAGAGGTGTTGGAGAATTACTTTCTATCCAGATTAAAGGCGGAATGCTCAGGATGGCAAAAATGGTAAAGGAAAAAATGACAATCCAGGATATAACTACATTAACCCCTCAGAGCCTTTTAAATACTAAACCTTTAAATGCTCTTATAATAGAATTTTTTGGAAGCGGACAGTTATCCCAGTTTATGGATCAGTCTAATCCTCTTGCGGAGCTTACTCATAAGAGAAGGATATCTGCATTGGGACCAGGAGGCCTCTCAAGGGAAAGAGCGGGATTCGAAGTACGTGATGTCCATAATTCGCATTATGGTAGAATATGTCCGATAGAAACTCCTGAAGGACCGAATATAGGACTTATAGGTTCTCTTTCGACATACGGTAAAGTAAATAAATATGGATTTATAGAGACACCATTTGTAAAAATTAAAAATGGGAAAGCTGACTTCAATGATATAAAATATCTGGGTGCAGATGAAGAAGAAGGGCTGTTTATAGCACAGGCGGATACTCTTATTGATGAAGACGGAAATTTTCTGACTGATGAAGTGGTGTGCAGATATGGTGATGAGATAGTGCATATTGATAAATCAAAAGTTGATCTTCTGGATGTATCTCCTAAACAGCTTGTATCGGTTTCAGCGGGACTAATACCATTCCTTGAACACGATGATGCTAACAGGGCTCTAATGGGATCAAATATGCAACGTCAGGCAGTACCGCTGTTAAAAACAGAGGCTCCTTTTGTAGGAACGGGGCTAGAAAGAAAAGTTGCAATAGATTCAGGAGCTGTAATAACGGCTAAGGCAAGTGGGGAAGTTACTTATGTTGACGCAAGAAAAATAATAATAACAGATAGTAAGGGTGTAGAGCATATACATAGGCTGTTGAATTTTGAAAAATCAAACTCATCAATGTGCCTTCATCAGAAACCTCTGACAGACTTAGGAGAAAAAGTAAAAAAAGGAGAAGTCATAGCAGATGGACCTTCTACAGCAGGAGGAGATCTGGCACTAGGTAAAAATATACTTTTGGCATTTATGCCATGGGAAGGATATAATTTTGAGGATGGAATACTGATATCAGAAAGACTGAGAAAAGATGATGTATTTACATCACTTCATATAGAAGACTTTGAAATAGAAGCGAGAACAACTAAATTAGGAGATGAAGAAATAACAAGGGAAATTCCTAATGTATCTGAAGAAGCATTGAGAAACCTTGATGAAAATGGAATTATAAGAATAGGCTCCTATGTTACTCCAGATGATATTCTGGTAGGAAAAGTAACTCCTAAAGGGGAAAGTGAACCACCTGCAGAAGAAAAATTACTAAGGGCAATCTTTGGAGAAAAAGCTAAGGATGTGAGGGATACTTCATTAAGGCTTCCTCATGGAGTAAAAGGAACAGTTGTTGATGTACTTGTGTTAACTAAAGAAAATGGCGATGATCTGAAAGCCGGAGTAAATATGGTGGTAAGGATATATATTGCTGAAAAAAGAAAAATAATGGTCGGAGATAAGATGTCGGGAAGACATGGAAATAAAGGGGTAGTATCTAGGGTACTACCAATAGAAGATATGCCACATTTAGAAAATGGAACTCCTATTGATGTATGCTTGAATCCGCTAGGAGTCCCTTCACGTATGAATATAGGA
Organism: uncultured Fusobacteriales bacterium; assembly: GCA_964469865.1. Classification (GTDB taxonomy): domain Bacteria; phylum Fusobacteriota; class Fusobacteriia; order Fusobacteriales; family Leptotrichiaceae; genus JAGOWQ01. The sequence goes on from CAYYAV010000074.1 coordinate 6,930, forward strand.
CAGGTACTTGAAGTACATCTGGGACTCGCTATAGGAGATATAGAGAAATATATAGCTACTCCTGTATTTGATGGAGCAAAAGAAGAAGACGTAAAAAACTATTTAGAAGAAGCTGGATATAGCAGAACGGGAAAGGTAAAGCTGATAGATGGAAGAACAGGCCAGCCTTTTGATAATCCGGTAACAGTAGGAAGAATGTATATGCTAAAACTTCATCACCTGGTTGAGGATAAGATGCATGCCAGAGCTATAGGACCATATTCACTGGTTACACAACAGCCTTTAGGAGGAAAAGCACAATTTGGTGGACAGAGACTTGGAGAAATGGAAGTCTGGGCTCTTGAAGCATACGGAGCATCAAATATACTGCAAGAGATGTTTACAGTAAAATCAGACGATATCAGTGGAAGGACAAAAACTTATGAGGCAATAGTTAAAGGGCAGTCTATGCCAGAAGCTGATGCGCCTGAATCATTCAGAGTACTGATAAAAGAATTTCAATCTTTAGGACTGGATGTAACCCTTTATGATAAAGAAGGAGAAGCTATAGAACTGGATAAAAATCTTGATGCGTAACTAATCTATAAATTTGATATAATAAATAAGAATTCTTGAGGAGGCAAATATGAAAAAACTAGTCGTAATATTATTGATGGGATTAACTTTAATTTCATGTTCTGCAGGAGTAGGAGTAGGAGTTGGAAGACACGGAGTAAGTGGTCGTGCGGGAGTATGGTTTTAAACCGCAACAGAATTAGAGTCCAGGTTTTATACACAAGTCAATTATTTTCAGATTTTAAGAATGTAAGAAGATGCTGTGTATAAACCTGAACTTATAGTTTTTATCCATTTTTTTAGAAAAATTGGAAATTAATATTGAGGAGGCTCTTATTAATGAGTATAAGAGATTTTGATAGTATACAGATAAAGCTGGCGTCACCAGAGAAAATTCTGGAGTGGTCTTATGGTGAAATAACAAAAGCAGAAACGATAAATTACAGGACATTAAAGCCTGAAATGGATGGACTGTTCTGTGAAAAGATATTTGGACCTTCAAAAGATTACGAATGTTCATGCGGTAAATATAAAAGAATGAGATATAAAGGAATGACCTGTGAAAAATGTGGAGTAGAAGTGACTACTTCAAAAGTCAGAAGAGAAAGGATGGGTCATATAAAACTGGCAACTCCGATAGCACATATATG
>CAYYAV010000075.1:0-8132 GCA_964469865.1 uncultured Fusobacteriales bacterium
TTAGGAGGAAGAAATGTCAATATTAGTTTTTGGACACAAGAATCCGGATACGGATACTATATGCTCAGCAATAGCATATGCAAAATTGAAAAATAAATTGGGAAAAGATGCAAAGCCTGTAAGATTAGGGGAACTCAATGAAGAAACAAGGTATGCAATAAATTATTTTAAGATGGATATTCCTGAACTCATAGAAAGCGTAGCAGGAAAAGAAATAATACTGGTAGATCATAATGAGAGGACTCAAACTGCAGATGGATTTGAAGAAGCAAGGGTGCTGGAACTTATAGATCATCATAGAATAGCTAATTTCAATGTAGATGAACCATTGATGGTAAGGATGGCACCTGTTGGATGTACAGCTACAATAATACTTAAAATGTTCAAAGAAAATAATCTTATCCCTTCAAAGGAAGTAGCAGGCTTAATGTTAAGTGCGATAATTTCAGATACATTGCTATTCAAATCCCCTACATGTACAGAATGTGATGTAAAAGCTGGAGGAGAGCTTGCTGAAATAGCAGGTGTAAATTTAGAGGAATATGGACTTGAAATGTTAAAGGCAGGGACCGCTCTTGGAGATAAAAGTGATTCAGAGCTTCTCTGTATGGACATGAAAATATTTGAAATAAATGATATTAAAATAGGAATATCACAGGTAAATACAGTAAATGAGAATGAATTGACGGAAAAGAAAGGAAATTTAATTACAGAGATTAATAAAATTATAGGTAAAGAAGGATTAAAGTTCTTTGTATTTATAATTACAAATATACTTTCCAATGATTCTATAGGAATAGTGGTGGGAGAAGGAACAGAAATAGTAGAAAAGGCTTTTGATGAAAAAATTTCTGAAAATCTGATAATTCTGAAAGGTGTAGTTTCCAGAAAAAAACAGGTCATTCCTCCTCTCACAAAGGCTATACAGGAGTCCTAAAAGAAAAATGAAATCTAATTAAAATTGAAAAATATAATTCTTTATGGTATAATTAACACAGTTAAATAGAAAATATAAAGGAAAGATGATGACAGTAATAGAGTTTAAGAAGAGAAAAGAACCTGAAATTTTATTTGGTATAAAATTACCTTCAATAGCTATGAATTTTTATAAGGAGATAAAAAATAAAAAAGCTGCTTATGATATAGTAAAAAATACATTCAATATCAACCAGCATAGACTTATAAATCTTGTTGATGTCCTTGATGGGGAGAGTAATCATGCACTTGTTCTTGTTATTTATGATTATTTTGTTAACGGAAAAGAGAGGATGAAATTAAATCTGGATATAGAAGTGTTTGATTTTAATATTTTTGAATTTGACTATAATAATAAAATAGATATCGAAGATGTAATAAAGAGAATTAAAAAATAAATTTTGAAAAAGGAGTGTAACATGAAAAAAAATACACTGATACTGAGTATTCTGATGTTAATATTCTTTAATTTTGGAAATGCCACTGCAACTGTAAAAGTAAAAAAGACAAAGGAAGAGAAAAAGGCAGAAAGACAGATTAAGAAGGAAGAAAAAAAGGCAGCAAAAGAATTAAAAAAGACAGAAAGTAAAAATAAGAAAGCAGATTCAAAATTTAGAAGAGAAATGAAAAAATATGAACTTGAGGCTGTAATCAAGACAAATAAAGGAAATATATCATTATTTTTATATCCGGAAGCTTCACCGTTAAATGTTGCCAATTTTGTATATCTGGCAAAAAATAATTTCTATAACGGACTGAAATTTCATAGAGTAATACCTAATGTACTGATTCAATCAGGTGATCCGCTTGGAACAGGATTAGGATCAACTGGATACACTCTTGATGATGAATTTCCGGACTGGTTAAATTTTGAAAATTCAGGGATACTCGCAATGGCTAACAGTGGACCGAATACAAACAGTAGCCAGTTTTTCCTGACAGTAACTTCATTACCGCAGCTGAACGGCAAGTACACTATAATAGGAGAAACTGTTTCAAGGGAAGACTTAAGTGTTATAAGGGTAATAAGACAGGATGATGTAATAAATGATATAGAAATTAAAGGAAAAAAGGTTGATGAGTTTTTGAATAACTTCACTGAAGAAACTCAGCAATGGGATGCTGTCTTAAAAGGAAACTAGGAAAAATTAAATATAGGTAATTAATAAAAAACATTAAGGATACATTTATCTAATTTTTTAAAGAAATCAGACAAATGTATCTTTTTGATTAGGAAAATAACTATTATAGCCGGTAAGTGGAAATTCTTCAACAATTAAAAAATATAAAAAATATAAAAAAATTTCTTAGTGAAAGTAGAGTAAATCCCTTTAAAAATAATCGTTTCCAATTATTACATAAAATTGATTTTTTTCATTAAATAAGGTATAATAAAAAAATACAATTTACCGGGTATCAGAAGATTAGAAAGCTTCTTCTGTATTCCGATATGAAAACTGTTCATGACAGTAGCGGTTACAGAGTAAGTACAGGACTACTTGCATCAGGCGGCAGTTAGCCCTCATAATTTTTATTTCTAATTTCATTTAGAATATGTGTGGCTGTTTCAAGATTTATATGTTTTGAATTTATAAGCTTTTCAACCGCTAAATCTATTTCTTCATGGGATGCCCCTGCAAGAAGTGCAAGGGATCTGGAATGAAGTTTCATGTGTCCTTTCTGTATACCTGTGGAAACAAGAGCCTTTAATGCGGCAAAATTCTGTGCAAGACCTACAGAAACAATAATGGTAGAAAGGGTTCTTGCATCAGGATGACCAAGAATACTGAAGGCAGCCTTGACAGTAGGATTTAGTCCGATAGAGCCGCCTATGCTGGCAATGGGCATTGGAAGAGTGAGCTCCCCTCTTATCTTACCCGTTTCAGTATTGAATTCCCATGTAGTAAGTCCTTCATATCTTCCGCTCCTGGCAGCAAAGGCATGACCACCTGCCTCAATTGCTCTCCAATCATTTCCGACAGCAATTACTATAGCATCAATTCCATTAAAAATCCCCTTATTATGAGTAGACGCACGGTAAATATCCACTTTAGAAAATATACTTGCCAAGTGTATTTTTTTAGCAATATTTTCGGCTTCTTTTATATCATTGCTCAGATATTTTATATCTATTTCACATTGCGATGTCACAAGGGATTCCGTGGCATAGTTAGATAAGATAGCCATAAGCGGAGAACCCCCTGTCAGTTCTGCAAGAAAAGGCTTTATTCCTTCAAGCATATTATTTATAATATTTGCACCCATAGCCTCACTGACATCTGCAATAAGATATATTACAAAAAAATCTGCATCATTTTCACAGAAAGTACCAAATCTTATGTCTCTAGCTCCCCCTCCCCGATTTATAATGGAAGGATGTGAATTATCTGCTATTTTTAAAATTTTTTCTTTATTTTTTGTAATATTTTCAATTGCCAGCTCAACATCGGCTACATTAAAAAAAACAACCTGCCCAATCATTTCCCTATTAATGACAGAAGTACTGAAACCTCCGGATCTGGATATAAGCTTTGCAGCATAGCTGCATGCAGCAATAACAGAAGGTTCTTCAGTAACCATAGGAACTGCAGTTTCTTTTCCGTCTATTAAAAAATTGGATGCTATACTAAATGGGAGAGCAAAAGTGCTTAATGTATTTTCAGCCATCTGTTCAGCAATTTCTGGAGGAAGGGTCACATTATTCTGTAATATTTTACTATATTCTTCATCTAAAAAGCCATTTTCCTTTAATATATCTATTTTATCTTTTCTTTCTTTCCTTGAAAATCCTGTCCAGATGTTTTTATTTTTCATCTACATTTCACCTTTCTTATTTTTGAAATTAGGATTCTGTGAATAAATTCTTTTGTGTCCTTCAATTTTTTCAAGGATAAATGGACTATCATCCCTTTCAACATGACTAAAAACCTGATTTCCGTTTTCATCAATATCAATTTCTTCGAAGAAGATGTTTTCATATTCTTCTGTAGAAAGCCTGATACGGTCATTAAACCCATTTATTCTGTCTGATTTTAAATTCTGTCTGAAGCCGGTAACTAATGTAGCTGAAAAAATTTCACAGACAGCACCGCTTCCGTAACTGTATAAAGCAATATTATCGCCTTCCTTTAAGGAATTACTATTTTCAAGAAGAGAAAGAAGACCGAGATAAAGAGATCCTGTATATATATTTCCAACTTTCTGACTATATATAATTGATGAATAAAAATGATCTATGAACTTATTTCTTATCTCCATGTCCGTTTTTTCACTAAAGATAGTATTTAAACTTTTTATACCGATTTTAGGAAAAGGGAGATGGAAACAGAAAGCTTCAAAGTCTTCTAGAGTCCTGTTATTTCTCCTGCAGTATTCTATCCATGTAGTTTCAAGACATTCAAGGTACTGTTTTGTAGAAAAATGTCCGTCAACAAAAGGGTATGGTGAATAATTAGGTCTCCAAAAATCCATAATGTCTCTAGTCTGGCAAAGACTGTCATTATTCAATATTAAAATACCGGGATCTTTTTTTATAAGCATAGAGCAGCTTCCCGCTCCCTGAGTAGACTCTCCTGAAGTATTGATGCCATATTTGGCTACATCACTTGCAATAACTAAAACATATGAATCTGGATTTTTTTCAATATGATTCCTCGCAAAATTAAGGGCAGCAGTAGCTCCATAACAAGCCTCCTTTATTTCCACAGCTCTGGTAAAAGGATGAAGTTCAAGCAATCCATGAATAAATACTGCTGAAGATTTACTCTGATCAATTCCTGATTCGGTACCTACAATAATCATATCTATCTTTTCTTTATCTTCTTCAGTCAAAATTTCAGCAGCAGCAGAGGTCCCGAGAGTGACTATATCCTGAGTGACAGGGGAAACACTCATTTCAAGTTGCATTAATCCTTTTGTAAATTTATTAGGACTGAGATTCCTGCTTTTTGCTAAATCAGTAATATCTAAAAAATATTTAGGCATAGCAAAACCTATTTTATCTATTCCAATTTTCATATACTTCGCCTTTCTTAATTGCAATATGTTTTCTTTTTGTATTCTAGTATATTTTACTATAAAAAAAACAAAATATCAATGATTTTAAAATTTACAAGGAAATCCCGCCTAACAAGGTACAAAGTACAAATTACAGCGGGATTGTATTCTATAAATTTAATCTTTTCTATTTTCATCAATAATCTTTTTAGCCAGGTCAAAAGGAACTTCTTCATATCTTATGAGATTCATTTCAAAATATCCTCTTCCCTGGGTCATAGCCTTTAGATCATTGGCATATTTAAATGTTTCTGCCATAGGGATTTCAGCCATTACTTTCTGCTTAGTTTCCTTATGGGAGTCCATACCGATAATTCTTCCGCGTTTTTTATTTATATCTCCCATAATATCTCCTACATATTCTTCAGGAGTGATAATGGTCAATTCCATTATAGGTTCCAGAAGAACAGGCTTTGCTTCTTCCATACCTTTTTTAAAGGCGAGGTTAGCCGCTATTTTAAATGACATTTCAGAAGAATCGACATCGTGGTAGGAACCATCGTATAGGACAGCTTTTATATTTGTAGCTGGAAATCCTGCCAGTACTCCACGGTTCATAGATTCTCTTAATCCCTTCTCTACAGCTGGAATGTATGATTTAGGGACACTTCCACCTACAACGATTTCTTCAAATATAAAATGTTCATCTTCGACATGGGAGAATCTTATTTTAACATCTCCATACTGACCATGTCCACCAGACTGTTTTTTATATTTCCCCTGAACATCAGAAGTTCCTTTAATAGTCTCCCTGTAAGGAACTTTAAGATTAATAACTTTCACATCAATTCCAAATTTAGATTTTAATTTTTCTATAAGGGTCATACTGTGCAGTTCTCCCTGTACGCCGATGACAGTCTGCCCTGTTTCCATATTTCTTTCCCAGGTAAATGAAGGGTCTTCTTCCATCAGCCTCTGAAGTCCAGTGGAAAATTTTTCCTCATCAGCTTTATTTAAAGGCTCAACTGCAACTAATAGCTGAGGTTTTGGGAAAGTGATATTCTGAACAGTAGATTCCTTTTCACTGCTTGATAATGTGTCAGAAGTCTGAGTTTCAACAAATTTTGTAAACAGTACTATATCTCCATAGACTGCTTTAGGAAGTTCATCCAGTTTATTATTTACAAGAGTAGATATTTTTCCTACTCTTTCCTTGCTCCTTTTATTTATATTATAGATTTCACTGTCAGGTTTCAACTCTCCTGAAAGGACTTTTGCATAGGAAACTTTTCCAAGGAAAGAGTCTATGACAGTCTTAAAAATCTGGCACACAAATTCTTTTTTTTCACTGTTTACTTTTGGATTATCCTTAGGTGCAGGTAAATAATCCCTTACAATATCAAAAGTAGTATGAAGCCCTATATTCTTAAATGTAGAACCGCAGATGACAGGAATTATATCACAGGATAATACTCCTTGTCTTAGTCCTCTATGGATTTCGGCAGTAGTAAATTCTTCTCCGTTGAAAAATTTATCCATTAACTCTTCACTGGTTTCTGCAACTGCTTCTAGAAGCATTTCTCTGACAGGAATAATTTCTTCATCCATGTTATCAGGTATTTCTGCGTTGTGACATTCTGTACCGTTAAATTGTCTTGCATACATGTCAACAACATTTATATGTCCTTTAAAAGATTCAGCTTTTCCCCATGGAACATGAAAAGGAGCGATTCTCTTTCCGTATTTTTCCCTTAACTGGCCAAGTATTTTTTCATAATCCGCTTTTTCACTGTCAATCTTATTTACAAAGATAAATCTTGGAATATTCCTACTGTCTGCAAGCTCAAGAGCAGTTTCTGTACCTACTGACAGGTCTGTGGTACCGTCAACAATAATGATGGCACTATCTGTAGCCGATAATCCTGATTCCAGTTCTCCAAAAAAATCAGAATATCCTGGAATATCTAAGAAATTGAATTTTAATGACTGATATTCTATTGTGTGTAATGCCAGGGAGTTACTTATTTTTGCATTATCAGCGGGATTTGAAATTCTTGTGGTCAGACCTGCAATGAACTCAAGAGATTCAGCCATATTACTTTTTCCTGCACCACTATGTCCTAAAATTGAAACGTTTCTAATACTGTCACTTTCGTATATTCTCATAATGTCTCCCTCCAGGTTATCTGAGTATAACCTTTAAAATTATTAATCTCTATCAATACAATATATTATAACTGGAAAAAAGAAAAATGCAACAATATCAGAAGTACATGTATAATTTTTTTCTAAAACTGTTATACTATTTCTCCTATAGAGAAAGTATGAATTTTCTTATTGGAAAGTATTTCAATTTCACCATTGATATTGATATCCTGAGCAATTCCCTCAATAAATCTGTCATTTATTTTAAGCGAAACTTGAGAATTCTTAAGGTAATTTATATTATTTATATCATCCAGTATTTCCGGCCATTTCCCTCTGCTGAAATCATCGTACAGTATTGAAAATGAATCTACAACGGAAGAAATAACATCTGATATATTATAGGTTTTTCCGGTAATTTCTTTTAAGGAGATAGCCCTGTCTATAATTTCAGGATGAACTGCGTTGTTTATATTTATCCCTATTCCTATTATAAAACTGCTTCCCACTTTTTCGACTAGGATTCCAGATAGTTTTTTACTATTCAGATAGACATCATTAGTCCATTTGAACATATAATTCAGATTTTCTATATTCTTTAGCCCTTTAATAGTTGCCAATCCTGAAATAAGAGGAAGTTTTATATAGTCTGTGGGATTTATGCCTTGCCTTTCATTTATTAGAAAAGTAAAAAGAGCCATACCCTGTGCAGAAAACCAGGTGTTTCCTCTTCTTGACTTACCTTTTGTCTGATTTTCAGCAGTAATGGTATCATATTCCTGAAAAAGATTTATATTATTTTTTAAGAATTCATTGGTAGAATCCAGTTCCTTAAAGTTGAAAAATCTCATAATACACCTCTCTAGTTTTAAAATATATAAATAAAAAATCCTTAAATCCTTATTATAACAGTATATCAGAAAATTAAGCGGAAGGTAATAGGTAATTTAATATTACTTAACCATATTAAAAATATAATTAATTCTAAAATTAATTTAAAATAACGAAGACTAAGT
>CAYYAV010000076.1:0-8037 GCA_964469865.1 uncultured Fusobacteriales bacterium
TGAGGAATGGGATAATGTAGATCATTTCAAAAATTTCAGAACAGTTGTAAATGGGAAAAATGTCAGTACAACTTCTTATAGATTAACTGATTTTATTCCAAAAGATGTAAAACAGCTTGAGGAAGTGAAAAAATATTTTAAGGAATATGATGAGGAAAAAGCAAAAAATGAATCTGAATATTATAAAAAAAGTTATGTCTATTATTTTAAGGCAAACTTTAAAAAAGGGCAGAATGTAGTTGAACACAGTTATAGTTATGATGGAAGTGGCGGTATCGGATTGATAAATTTCAACTATGTCTGGACAACTATTTCAAAATGGAGAAATCAGAAAGTAGATGACTTTGAAGTAATTATTGAGCCGGGAAATGCCCTTATTGCAATACCTGTAATGACAACAAAAGATGGAAAGGAAATGAATTGGAAATTAGTTGGTGAAGGAAATATTGATTACGGAGACAAAGGCTATTACGATACTGATGGAAAATATAGAATTCTTTATGCAAAATTAAAAAATGGATATTTACATTTTAAAACAAAAGATTTTAAACCTGAAAATGAATTTTACTTAACGGAAATAGTATATTTAAACGGTAATTATATTTTCCCAGAAAAAACTGAAAAAGGCTTTAAATTTAGAGATGAATTGACAGGTATGGCATATCGTGCAGAATACTTGACATCAGAGGAATTAATGGAATTTTCTGATAAAGATTTGAAAATAATGAAAAACTACCCTTATGCACTGGCAGGATATGATTTTTCCGACAAAGAATTAAAAGATTATTTTTCAAAATTTCTTTGGTATATTCCAACTGGAAAAAATGTGGAATTAAAAGAAAATGAGTACGATATTGTAAAAGCTATGGATAAAATTATAAATGATAGAAAAAATAGGTAGAAAAGAGGCTGTTTCTGAAGTAATTGAATACAAGTTTTTCATATATTACTTTGTATGTTGAGATAGATTCATACCTTAAGTTTAATGTTATAGAAAAAATAAGCTGTCATAAAAGAATCTTATCCTTTACGACAGCTTTTATCATTTTTATTTCTCTTTTTTCTTTTTAGTTTCTGTTTTTTTAGATTTTTCTTTTGATTTCTTTTCCTTAGTTTTAGAGGAAGACTTTATTTCCTCTGATTTTTTCTTTTTTCCTGAACTTCCTTCCGACTTCTTACTTCTAGATTTTTTCTTCTCTCCAGAACCTCCATCAGATGGTGCTCCCGTAGCCTTTTCAACTAAAGGTTTAGAATCTTTCTTGGAATTTAAAGCCCTCATTATAAATTCTGCCTCTTGTAAAGGTACTGTTATGAATGAATATTTATCCATTATCTTTACATCCTTTACTTTCCTTCCTGGTGTTTTTGCCTTCTTATTCAATAAATCAAGCAGCCTTCCGACATTATATCCGTCTTTTGATCCTAATGCTATGAATAACCTTGTCTTATCTTCTATCTTGACTTTTACATCCTCTATTTCGTTATAGTTATCTTCCAGGAACTCGTCTTCATACACATGTCTTAAAAGTGATGCTATTACTTCCTTTGCATTTCTTCCATCCAGCAGGTCATCTGCCAGTTTTTCATAACTGATGTAGTCCTCTTCTTTTATAATCTCATCTACATATCCTATTAATGCTTCTCTTTTAGCATTCAGGATTTCTCTTATATTAGGTATATTCTCCCTTTTTATGTCCGTTTTTGTAACCCTTTTTATCTGAGATAGCTTTCTTGCCTCCCTTGGAGTCACAAATGTAATAGCTATACCTCTCTGTCCGGCTCTACCTGTCCTCCCTATCCTATGTACATAAGATTCTGCTTCCTGAGGTATTGAATAGTTTATGACGTGTGTCAGATTACTTACATCTATCCCCCTTGCAGCTACATCTGTCGCTACCAGCACTGTCAAGACCTTTTTCTTGAAAAGATCCAATGCCTTTTGTCTTAGCCCCTGTGTTATATCTCCATGGATGCATTCTGCATCATAGTTTCTTGCCTTAAGCTTATTAGTCACATCATCAACTTCTGATTTTGTACGGCAGAAAACTATACCATAGAAATTCTGCTCATAATCCAGCACTCTACATAATGCCTCAAATTTATCTTCCTGTTTTACCTCATAGTAAATCTGTTCAGTAAGATTTGTAGTCAACTCCTTTTTTTCTACCTTCAGCATCTTATAGTCATCCATGAATTTTTTGGCTATATTTATTATTTCCTTAGGCATTGTTGCAGAAAAGAAAAGCATTTTCTTTTCTTCATTAGTTTTTTCCAGTATTGCCTCTATATCTTCAATGAATCCCATATTAAGCATTTCATCAGCTTCATCCAGCACAAAATAATCCAGATTATCCACTTTTAATATCTTTCTCTTCATCAGATCCATTACTCTTCCGGGAGTTCCTACAACTATATCCACTCCACCTTTCAATTTCTTTATCTGCTGCTCAATGGAGGCACCGCCATAAACAGCAAGTACCTTTATATCTTTTTCCCCTTTTAGGGAGTAGATCTCATCAGCAACCTGATTTGCAAGCTCCCTCGTAGGAGTCAGTATAAGAGCCTTTACACTTTTATCAGCATCTATTGTTTCAAGTATAGGGATACCGAAAGCTGCTGTCTTTCCCGTTCCTGTCTGTGCCTGACCTATTAGATGTGTCCTTTCTTTCAGTAATTCAGGTACAACTATCCTTTGGATTTCACTAGGCTCCTCAAAACCTTTTTTACTTAGGGCATTAAGTAATTCATTACTTAAGCCGAAATCTTCAAATCTTATTGACATAGATTCTTTTCCTTCTTTCTTTTATTTACTTTTTTATTTTAAACTTTTTTATCTTAGCATATATTTTTGTAATTTTCTGCTTGATAATGATAAAACTATTGTCCCTATTATCAATATTGTAGATAATGCATTTATTACCGGGGAGACTCCAAATTTTATCATCGAGTATATCTGTACAGGCAAAGTATTTGAATTTGTTCCTGTTACAAAGCTTGTTATAACAAAGTCATCTAATGACAGTGTCATGGCCATTAAAAATGCGGACATTATTCCTGGCATCATTGCAGGTATTATTACTTTAAATAAAGTCTGTAGCTCAGTAGCTCCTAAATCTCTTGAAGCCTCAATTATAGAATAGTCAAACTCTTCCAGCCTTGCCATTATTATAAACAGTGAAAACGGGATATTAAATGTAGTATGAGCTATAAATACAGTGGTCATTCCCAGTTCTATCCCCTTATATAATCCTACCTGCATATTAAAAAATATTAACAGAGCTACCCCTATAATCAGATCAGGCAATATAAGAGGTATATAATTCAGAAACTTTACATAGTTCCTTATCTTTGTATTATACCATTTTATCCCTATTGCTCCGAATGTAGCAACTATCACTGAAAATATGGATGATGTCAATCCTATTATTATACTTCTTCCAAAAGCCTGCCAGAGGTCAGGAGAACTTGTAAATAATTCTACATACCATTTTAATGAAAATCCGGTCCAGATAAAATTCTTCGACTGATTAAATGACAATATAACAAGCATTATTATCGGCATATAGAAAAATATCATTACAAGGATGAAAAAGAGTAGTGAAACTCTTCTTTTTCCATTCATTATCCTTCCTCCTTTTCGACCCTCATAGATATCCATACTCCAATAGTCGTAAGTATTATAAATATTGTTGAGATTGCCGAAGCAGCTGGCCAGTCTCTTAGTTGGAACATTCTGCTAGCTATCACATTTCCTAACATTATTCCATCTGTTCCTCCTACAAGGTCAGGCACGGCATAAGATCCTATTGCAGGAACCATTGTAAATATTGTCGCTGTTATAATCCCTGATTTTATCCCTGGTATGAATACTCTTATAAATGCCTGGATCTTATTAGCACCAAGATCACTTGCGGCATCAAGCAGGGAAAAATCAAATTTTTCAATAGCTGAATATAACGGAAGTATGGCATATGGCAGAAATACATATACACTTATTATTATTACTGCATTTCTGTTATAAAGAAGCTCCAGCGGTGTCTTCATCTTAAATACATTCATTAGGAACTGGTTTATTATCCCATTGTTTCCCAAAATTGCTATAAAAGAAAATACCCTGACAAGAAAATTTGTCCAGAAGGGTATAACTATTAATAGCAGCCATAAATTCTTGTATTTTGAACGGGATATAAAATATGATGTAGGCAGTGCCAGAAATAATGTTATAACTGTTATCCAGAAAGATATATTTAATGTCTTCAGAACTATTTTTATCATATCGCTTGATGTAAAGAGCATTCTATACGAAATAAGCGTATGTTCCCATGGAGTCGCAACTCCTCCATAAGCCCCTTTTTTCAATATACTGAAATATAGTATTATTAAAGTCGGAATTCCAAAAAACACTGACATCCAGACAGTTATGGGAAAATAGTACACCCATTTGAACAAATCCTGTTTTTCCCTTATCTCTCCCTCTCTTCTGTTCCTTATGTGATTCTTTACCAATCAGTTCACCTCCACAAGATAGGCATCTTCATAGTGCCAGTAGAAATAAACTTTTTCTTTCCATTCAAACAGTTCCTCATCAGTCAGAAATTTCCTGTGCTGATCATAAACATAAAATATCCGGTCTGTTCCATCTATTTTTATAAACAGTTTACTCTGGAACCCTGTGTAGATAACTTCATCAACCACACCTTTAATAACTTTATAGTTATCATTATTTAAAAACTTCGGATCAGTATCCACTTTTATTTTTTCAGGTCTCAATGTAAGCTTTACATTATCTCCTACTTTTACAGGCTTATCAAGTTCTATTTTAAATCTACCTAGAAGTTCATTTTCTGCATATCCATATTTATCATTGACTTCTGTAACTTTGCCTTCAATAAAATTTGTCTCCCCTATGAAATCTGCAACAAACTCGTTTACAGGGGTTTCATATATTTCATTTGGAGTCCCGATCTGAAGAACTTCTCCCTTATTCATAACTGCAATCCTGTCGGATACACTCAACGCCTCTTCCTGATCATGGGTTACGAATATAAATGTTATGCCGACTTCATCATGGATAGTATCCAGTTCTATAAGTAATTTCTGTCTTAATTTTGCATCTAAAGCTGAAAGCGGCTCGTCCAGCAGTAACACATCCGGCTTACTTATCAATGCTCTTGCTATGGCAACTCTCTGCTTCTGACCACCTGAAAGACTTGCCGGCATTTTATCCTTATGCTCTTTTAATCCCACTAATTCAAGATATTTTAAAACTTCCTTCTCGACGGTTCCCTTATCTGTCTTTTTTATCCTTAATGGAAAAGCTACATTCTCAAATACCGTCATATTAGGAAATAATGCATAATTCTGGAATACTGTATTGACATTTCTTTCATTAGGATTCAAGCTGTCTATTACTTTTCCCTTTATAGATATTGAACCCTTATCCGGTCTTATAAATCCTGCAATCATTCTAAGTAATGTTGTCTTACCGCATCCTGATGGACCTAATAATGAAAAAAACTCTCCCTTTTCTATTTCTATATTTATATCCTTTAAAATCTCTTCTTTCCCAAAAGTTTTACCTACACTCTTAATTTCAAGATTTTTTCCCAATTCTGTTTTCTCCTTTCAACTCCCAACTACAATTAATTTCTTTGTTTCTTTTACTTTATAAATATTTTTATATTCAAAAATAAATTTATTAAAGAATAAACTTACAATCTATTAATTATATCATATTTTTATATTTTTTTATACAACTTTATTTTACAACTTTTAAATATAATGCTACAAAAATCATTCCGAATATTATGGAATATTTCTGTAAATCATCCGTACCGTAAGTTTCATCCAGTTTTTTCTCCAGACAGGATATATCCTCACTACAGTAAGTAAGCTACTGTTTCAAAAAGATGTGAGGATGCCCTGAAAACCAAATAAATCTATATACAGAGGAAATATCATCGGACCCTTACAAACATAGGTAAGAAGTAAACTACAAAGCACATGACTAAAAAAAGTAAGCAAGCTACTGCAAATGTTCCCACAAAACTCAAAAAGCCAAACAGGAAAAACTTTAAGAAATCTATCTCATCCCTATTTCTTATAATTTTAAATATTGCTAATCCTAAAAATAAAAATAAAAAAATATAATAAATTTCAAAATTCAACATATCATGCGATATAAAAAATGTAAAATACGGGAATAAAAATATTACTGCTAATGCAAATCCATAAAAGATTCCCATCTTAATTCCTTTTTTCTTTTTCTCTCCATTTTTCTCCTTATCTGCATTATCTTCTATTCCTTTTTTAAGCCTGTTATCTTCAGACATGACTTACCTCCTAATTTCTTTCAAATTATACAGGGTTATTAGACTGTGTAATAATTATTACTGCCTATAACATTGTTTTAGTAACTAAAATAACAACAGTCATATAACAGTACTAATATATCAGTATCCCCACCATACCGGTTACTAGTGTTATCAGTATAGGATTAATCTTCCATCTAAGCATTGCCATTGCTGCTGCGATAAAAATTATAAAGCTTTTCCAGTCTATAAAGTTACTCTTATCCATCAACAGCAGTGTAGCGGACAGTATAAGTCCTACGACCACTATCCTGAGTCCTATAAAAGCATTCTCTATATATCTGTTTTCTCTGAATTTAAAGAAAAACTTGCTGAAAATAATCATTATTATTATTGATGGAGCTGCAAGTCCTAATGTTGCAAGTACAGCTCCCACCCCATTTCCTGTTACGATATATCCGACATATGTAGCACCATTCACTGATACAGGACCAGGAGTAACCTGTGATATGGCAACTATATCTGTAAACTGGGATACTGATATCCAGTTATGAATATCAACTACTTCCTTCTTTATTAAAGGAAGAATCGCATACCCCCCTCCAAAACTAAATAATCCTATTTTAAAGAAAGTCATAAATAAAGACATTATTGTTTTTATATCCATTACTTCCTCCATCTTTTTTCTTTCAGTTCCATAAATATATTCCCTGAAACTGCTCCCGCTATTATAATAGCTATCGGCGGAAACCTGAAATAGGAAACCAGTCCGGCAACCATTACTACAATCCATGCTGTTATCCTATTAATTTTCGCCTGCTTTCCTATAGTATATACACTCACTGCAATTAAAGCAACTACCATTGGTCTTATTGCCTTAAAGGCCTTTATTATATAAGGATTATTCTGGAAGTTTGTAAACAGTGCTGCCAATATCCATATAATAATGACTGATGGAAGAAGCCCTGCTATAGCAGTTACCAGTGCACCGGACACACCTTTTATCTTATATCCTACAAAAACAGCCGTATTTACTGCCAAAGCTCCAGGTGCTGACTGGGCAAGAGCCAGCATATCTACAAAATCTTCTTTTTCTATCCATTTCTTTTTCCCTACTATTTCATTCTGTATCAGAGGAACCATTGCATAACCTCCACCAAGGGTAAAAGCCCCTATCTTAAAAAATATCCAGAATAATTCAAAATATATTTTCATTTCCAGCCTTTCATAAATCTTTATAATTATATTAAGTTTACTAGTTCTTATTAAAAAATTCCTTTGCCAGTTCTTTTAAATAAAATACATCATGAACTCCACAGATCTCTCTGGCAGAATGCATTGCAAGCATAGGAACTCCCAGATCTACAGCATCTATATCCAGGTGTGTAGATGAAATCGGACCTATTGTGCTTCCTCCAAGCTCGTTGGATTCATTGACAAAGGACTGTATTTTTATATCCGTTCCTTCTATTATCTGTTTTAATACTGCAATGGAAAATCCATCAGATGTATACTTCTGTTTCGCACTTATTTTTATTGAAACCCCTTCATTCATCCTTCCTATATTTGTCGGATCGTTTTTCCCCATAAATGCCGGATGTGCTGCATGGGCTCCGTCAGCAGATAATAAAAATGAACTTCTTAGCATCTGCAGATATTCGCTTCTATTATATCCTAAATCACACAATATTCTTTCAAGGGTACTTGCCAGGTAGTTTGAATCTGC
>CAYYAV010000077.1:0-7957 GCA_964469865.1 uncultured Fusobacteriales bacterium
CCTGCTTCACTTAGAAAAGTCTTTATTTAAAAGAAAAAACCGTTATAACGGTTTCTGTTAATTCTTATCTATTATTCCTATATTTTTTTCAAATATTATTTTTCTGTTTCTGTAACTGAGTAGGACCGGATATACTTCTACCCCTTTTTCCATCGCATTGTATAGTGTTTCTGAAAATAGAGGGTCTATGCTATGTTCTGGCTGAAAATATGATGACTTCCTGAATATAAGTATCAGTATTCCTGTCCTGAATCCCTTTTCCTTCAGCTCTATTAATTCATATAGATGTTTTACAGCCCTCGATGATGGTGCTCCCGGAAATTTTGCAATATCGTTTTCTACTAATGTACATCCCTTTACTTCTATGTATATCCTTTCCTTTTCCGTTTCCATGTAGAAGTCTATCCGGCTTTTCCCGTATCTTACTTCAGGTTTTATTTCCAGTGCCCTTCCAAAGGGGGACAGTGCTTCATTCTTCAGTATATTTTCCGCTATATATCTATGATAGGCAGAATTTATAAGAACTACTTCTTTATCAATCTTAACGGCTATGACATCCCACTTTGTTTTTCTCTCTTTCTTATCTATATATCTTATTAATAATTCGTTCCCTTTTACAAGTAGTTCCTGAAGTCTTCCTGAATCGTGTAGATGTGCAAAATTTTGATTTACAATTCTTGATTCTAAATCTTTATTTTTAAATTCAAAACTTACTGTAAACCTTGTAACCCTTTTCTTAAAAACTACTATTTCATCGTATTCTATTTCATACAGTTCCTTTTTATTTTTCATAATTATTTTACTACTTAATCCTTTCCATATTAATTTTAAACAAATATAAATTTATCCTTAAATATTTTTTATATCAGTAGATATCTGGCTTAATTTTATTAATCTTTTCCACTTTTCCACATACTTTTCCACATAATTCAAGTATTAATAACATACGTTTTCCACAAACTACATATAAATCCTTATTGTGCCATCCTTTATATTTATAATTCCAAGATATTTATGCTGTCCTGGATTTTAATTTTCCGTTAAAGAAAAAAGGAACTGCTTCATATATTCTCATACAGTGTCCGGATAAAACCTGTACTGAAAATAATCATGCCACTTTGAAACAGTTCCTCTATAAAATCCTATTGAAAGTATATTTCTGATATTTCCTTTTTAAATTCCCTTTTTTTTATTATTCTCTGATTACTGCTCCCCTTAAACTGCAAATCAGGAGTATAAAGCTGCTTTATGAACGGTCCGTCAACCAGAACATCTACATATTCAAGACACGCATTCCTTTTTTCATCCTTTCTTATCTGCTCCAGTGTATATCCTGTATACATCCATATGTCTTTCCCTGTCTTTTCCTTCAGGAATCTAAGGACCTTTATCATATCTTCAGGATTGAACAGGGGATCTCCTCCACTTATGGTAATTCCGTCCAGCATTGTATTTGCATTGATTTCTTCCGCTATTCTTTCCAGCATCCCATACGTTACCGTATCTCCATTTTCAGGATTCCAGGAGTATTCGTTATGGCATCCTTTACATTTATGAGTACATCCCGAAAAATATAGCGAATATCTCAGCCCTATACCATCAACTATAGTTTCCTTAAAAGTCTTCAATAATCTCAATGTAAATTTTTTTTCCATATTTATTACCTCCCAGGTACTAGATTGCATGTTTTACCCTATCTTTCTCTTCCGCTTTTTTCGCGCTGTTCCAGCTTTCCAGATCTCCTGTCAGATATCCGGTAATTCTCCTTATCCTGGTAATGTTATGACTTCCACAGACAGGACATTCATCATTTATTATCATCTCTGTTCCACACTCCCTGCACTTGTCCACAGGATGATTTATGGAACCATATCCTATTCCGTTGTCTTTCATAGCTTTTACTATTTTAAGGATAACGCTTACATTCTTTTTAGCCTCCCCATCAAGTTCCACATAGGTTATATGTCCTCCCTTTGTTAATGCATGAAAAGGAGCTTCTTTTTTTATCTTGTCAAAAATTCCTATTTTTTCCTTTACATCTACATGAAAAGAATTTATATAGTAATCCCTGTCCGTCACATCAGGGATTATTCCAAATTCATCCCGGTCAATTCTGCAGAATCTTCCTGCCAGGCTTTCTGCTGGAGTAGCCAGCACAGAAAAATTAAGGCCGTATTTTTTTTTGAGCTCCTCTACAGTTTCCACCATGAGACTTATAGTCTGGTATAATGTATCATATGCCGTTTCACTGTTCCCGTGATCTTTACCAAATAGGGCATACATCGCGTTACTTCCACCTACAAAACCTATTCCCAGTGTTCCTGTATCCAATACATCCCCTATTTCTTCATTTGAGGCAACATTCCCCATTCCTTTCCACAAGTCATTAGATCTCATAAAAGGAAACTGTTTTCCTAAAGCCGTTTTCTGAAAACAGATTCTTTCCATTAGCTGATCCCCTACCAGATAGGCTGTTTCTATTACTTTCTTCTGAAATCTCTGAGTAAGCATGGCTTTCTTCCTTTCATCTTTTTCCATTTCATCTGAGAATTTCATTTTCCCTATTTCTTCTTCCACATCTTTTCTGACCTGGATAGCTATCCTAGGAAAATTTATGCTTGTAAACGAAAGATTTCCCCGTCCGAGGCTGCTCTTCTCTCCGTGAAGATTTTCGAACACCCTTGTACGGCAGCCCATTGTCGCTACTTCATACCTATACCTTAACGGGTCATCTGCCATCCATTTTTCATGCCTGTTAAATTCCGTGTCTAAGAATAAGTAGTTTGGGAACAATCTCCTGCTCGTTGCTCTGCACGATAATAGGAGTAAATCAAAATTAGGAGTGTTAAACCTTATATTATATTCACTTTCTTTAGAGTTTTCCATACCGTCAGCAGAATACTTCATTGCCTCGTCAAAGTTTTCCATGGCTAGCCTGTAGTCTTCTTCGGAATAATTGACACCTTCCTTTACTTTGAAGATCTGAATCGGGAATATGGGAGTTTCTCTTTTCCCCAGTCCATCCTCTGTAGCCTTCAACAGTTCCCTTATTACCATTCTTCCTTCTTCTGAAGTATCAGTACCGTAATTTATGGATGAGAATACAACCTGGTTTCCGCCACGTGAATGCATGGTATTCAGATTATGAAGAAATCCTTCCATTGCCTGATATGTCTCGAGTCTTGTATCATCATAGGCTATTTCCAGAAGTCTCTCTATCTGGTCCTTAGGTATGTCGAAATGTACCGATATCCTGTCTGCAACATCTTCAGATGGTCTTATTGTCATAATTGTTTCATTTATAAAAGCCTTTACCTTTTTATTCGTCTCATCTACATAATCAAGGGACAGGAAGCTTAATATCCTGTATCTGAAATGTCTTCTGAAAGATTTCAGCACCCCTTTAGCCATATAAAAGTCAAAAGCAGGTATTGACTGTCCACCATGCTGTTCATTCTGGTTTGTCTGGAATATTATTGTAGCCAGCGTTGCATATGTACTTATGCTCTTAGCTTCTCTTATGAACCCGTGCTTTGTATGGAACCCTCCTTCAAACATTGGTCCCAGATCATACTGAAGGCAGGTTGTTGTCTTACTCGGATAATAGTCCAGATCATGTATATGTATTTCTCCCTTCTCATGTGCTTCCTTAAATCTAGGGGAAACAAGATTTTCCAGGGCATACATTTTTGATACCTCACTGGCAAACCTCATCATCTGTCCAGCCGGAGTTGCCGAAGACATATTCGCATTTTCATTGTTTATGTCATTTTTTTCTACATTCACGATTCCTGCCAGTATTCTATTCAAATTTTCTGTTAAGCTTCCCTGCATTGTCATCCTCCTAAATTTATCAAGCTGTCTTGTTTATCCTGAAATTTCCATAACCTTAATATTGATAAATAACACCTATAATTTTTATAATCATTGTTTTTACTATATATTTTTCTATTCGCAATACAATATATTGTTTCTTTTAAATAGTATAACACAACATTTAGTATTAGGCAAGTCTTTAAAATAGTTTTTTTAAAAAGCCTATTATACATAAAAAACATTTTTTAAGTTGATGTATTCCAGTATTTAGAAATAGGAAATATGATTTTTTATATTTCCTTTTTATTAATTCCATATGAAATATTACTGTAAAATTAAGGTGATTATATGAAATTTCTAAAGCTAGGACATTACAGGATACAGGATCTGAAAAATAAAAAGCCGGCTCCATACATATGCTTAAAATGTACGGAATCAGCTTTCAATTTATCCTATCTTCCTGAAATTATAAATCCGATCTGTGCCACAAGGGCTGATCCGAAATACGTACCTATAAACACGAACATTCCTACTATCACTATTTTCCATGAAACTCTCTTGAGGTCTCCCAGCCTGTCAGCTATAGAAATTCCTGCAAAAGTAAGTATTGTCGTTGTTATAGCAAGGAAATCTACGGCATGGATAGCTTTTATAGCAAAAGGGAAAACTGTACAGAACACAAGGGAGATCATAGATACCCATCCCAGTACAGGAAATTCCTTTAGAACTTTTACAGGTTGCCTCTGCAATAATTTCTGTACTATTATTCCCAGTACAGTTATTGTCCCTAGGACAAGAAGTCCAAGAAAGGTCTGCCCTGTTATAGGAGTCCCTTTTTCAGGATTCTTCACTACCTTTACAAACTGTGCAAGCAATATAAGTGAAAGACTCATAAATAATATGAGTATTGTCCTTATCCATTCCTTTATACTGTTATTTTCCATTCTTATCACCCCTTACCAGTCTGGAATACATAAATCTCTGAAGCGGTGCTGCCAGGAATACCATTGAGAAGGTTCCCAGAAAGCTTGTGAGCATCTGACTTGCTGCAGCATAAGCCCTTATAGTATCTTCCAGATTGGGAAATGCTGCCACAAGACTTGAACTTGCTCCTGTCATCATACTCGCCGATCCCATCCCTGATGCCATTGCAAGAGCTTCGGGTCTAAGCCCTACTGCAGTAAACAGAGGAGCTATTATACTGTAGAATAATGCTCCGAAAAGGGTTCCAAATATATACATTGCAAGAACTCCTTCTCCCTCGGGAGAATTCAGTGTATACTTCTCAGAAATATATGCCAATTCCCCTTCTCTGGCTATTCCTAAAGTTGCTCCGATGGCTTCTCTTCTCAGACCGAGCATTAATGCAACAGGAAGTCCGAATACTACTGTTCCCAGGTTTCCAAGTTCCTGAGCCAGGAATACCCAGCCAAGGGAAAGAATTTCTCTTAGTTTAGGAGCTACATCTGCCCCATATCTTGCCATAAGAGGTAACATTATTATAATAAGATATTTCCCTGCAAATTCTACATTCTCCTTGGAATACACTTTCTTCATTATCCCTTTCCTGAAAGCTGCAAGCCCCGCTACCATTCCTATGGCAAGGGCAAATGCCAGCGGAAGCAGTGCTATCCTCACTTTTCCTATCTGTACTGCCTTTATTCCGATCAGTTCAGCTATCGTTATCACCATAGCCGCAAAAATAATCATATAAATAAAATTCTTATTCTTCATCTTTATATCCCTCCATTTTTTCAAGTATTCTTTCATATTCTTCAAAAGTCCGCTTATACAGCCTCATTCTATCTATATTTCCTGACATGCTTTTCAATACTCTATAAATAAATTCAGGAAATATACAAAATATATATTCAGGATCTTCATCTATAAAATCATTTCCATGAATAGTTCCTGTAAATCCGCTATATCCTATCTGGATACATGGAAACATGACAGAAAGGTCTCCTATATCTCCTGCCGCACTTATAGCCCTTCCTTCTATCATGTCTTCTATTTCAGGGGATCTTTCATATTCCCTTGCTACAAATTCAGAAAGATACCGGTCTTGCCTGAATGGCAGATACCCTATCTCGGTTTCAACATCAACATCTCCTGAAAGTGCCAATGCTGATCCTTCTGCAGCATTATCAAGCTTTCTTGCCCCCTTTATCATATATTCTACCGACTGTGCCCTGAAATCACATCCTACCTTTACTTCCTGGGGAATCACATTTACTCCCATTGTATGATGGAGGATTACAGGATTTAGCCTTACCATCTCCTTTTCTTCAAAATGCTGTCTTAAAAGTCCTACAGCTACATTAAATACAGTAGACATACTGTAGGCATTTATGCCCTGGCTTGGGGCAAACCCGGCGTGGGCGGGCTTTCCTTTAAAAGTATAGTTTTTATAGATAAATCCTGCTAAATCAGAATTTATCTCTATACTCCTCTTTTCATATTTCCCTCCCATTGAATGAATGATTATTCCAAAATCATATTCATCAAATATTCCAAGCCTCATAGCTTCAGGCTTTCCACCGAAAAATCTGATTTCTCCTTTTTCCTTCAAACTTTTCCTGTATTCCAGATCCAGGTACTCTTCTGCCGGCACAAATATAAAACTTATATTATAGTCCAGCTTTTTATAATCCTCTGACACTGTAAATTCCTTAAATAGAGATAACGCAATAGCAACCTGGGAATAATGACCGCAATTATGTGCTGCCCCCGTCTTACTGTCCGCATGAAAATGTGCAGGTGTATAGACTGCATCCAGTTCAGCCATGAATACCATATTGAGAGCATGTTCATTTACTTTGGGAAAGCGGACTTTTATTCCTGTCCCTGAAAATTTTTCTATATAAAACCCGAGATTATCCTTAGTATACTTTAAGATAAATTCTTCCACTATTTTAGAAGTCCTGTATTCCTTATATCCCAGTTCAGGATGAAGATAAATATCCCTTGCAATTTCATATATCTCTTTGTAATTTTCTTTAAAACTCATATCTGTCTACTCCTTTCATAATTTTTATGTTTTAATTACTATAATAGTATACCTTATTTTTAATATATATTATTAAAAATTTTTCTTTTAATAATATATTTTATTTAATCATGTATTCATTGTCTTATATTTTACTTTGCATTTATCCAGAAATGTGTTAATATCTAATCAAGATAATTATTTAGTTAATTACAAAAATAGCGAAGGAAGGTACAAAGATTATGAAAAAGAAAATTTTATTACTATTATCATTATGTTTGATGCTATTAGTTATAAGCTGTGGAAAACATCCTGCTGTAAAGGACTTTGAAGACAGTATGAAAATCATCCAAAGCGGAGATTACGGCAATAATGCCAATATGGCTCAGCTCAAGCAGTCCGGAATGGATGAAGAGACATTAAAGGCACTTGCTGAAGGAAGCAAAAAGATAACGTACAAGATAAATAAGACTGAAACAAAGAAAGATGAAGCTGTAATCAATGTTACAATGAAATCTCCTGATCTTTCAGGTGTCCAGCAGGAACTGATACAGAAAATCACTTCAATAAACCCTAATGATCTTCTTGGAAAAACTGAATCTGAAATGGAAAAATTCGGTCAGGATCTGGCATTTAACCTCATAAAGGAAAAGCTTAAATCTCCTGAACTGAAATTCAGGGAAAAAACTTTTGATGTCGTATATACGAAAACGGATAACAAATGGACTCCGAATCCTGCATCAAATCTTGAATTTCTTGATATGACTTCTTTCGGATTACTTAACATAGGAAAATAACCTTATTTCTAATTCCATAGCATATATCAGAATAGTGTATATCAGAGCATTTATCAAATTTTCTTTCTTAAATGCCCTGATTTTTTTATTACAGTCCTTAATATTGTATTCTTCTGAAAAAGAATTTCTTATAACAATAACCGTTTCCCGGATAGCAGAATTTCTTCTTACTGTAGTTCCCTTTCTTATTGATTTATCCATTAAAATAATATATAATCAGTTAGAAAGTATATAAATAAAAACTTATAGATAGAGGTGAAACTGTGAAAGAAAAAATTATCATTATCGACTTCGGATCCCAGTATACGCAGCTGATAGCAAGAAGGATAAGGGAAATGGAAGTCTACTGTGAAAT
>CAYYAV010000078.1:0-7697 GCA_964469865.1 uncultured Fusobacteriales bacterium
CATGCATCCCATTCTTTTATATTGTATTCCCAGTAAGCATCCAGATTTCCTGCCGCTACGTAGCATAAGTCTAAGGCAGCTGCTCCGGATCTTCGTATTCCGGCTACTTTATTAACTACATTGTTAAAAGGAATTAAGTTGGGATTTTCAGAAGCCCTTTCATATGGAAAACCTGTTACTATTATACTTTTATTCATTATACTTTCATCTGAAACATGTATTTTTTTTCCATTTTTAAATGCTCCTTCTCCCCTTATTGCATAAAACTTTACATTCAGCTGAGGAGCTACTACCAGTCCTAATACAGCCTCACTTTTATATCTAAGTCCTACAGAAATACAATGAAAAGGATATCCATGAATAAAATTGGTAGTTCCATCTATAGGATCTATAACCCATTCATACTCATTTCCTTCATATGCTCCTGTTTCTTCAGTTAAAATTGAATGGTCAGGATAATTTTCCTTAATATAGCTTATTATCATTTTTTCTGATATCTTATCAATTTCTGTTACCATATCAACGGCAGTTTTCTTTTCTTCAATTTTAAAATTTCTCTCTTCCAGACTCTGGAGCTGAAACTTTGCAACTTCTTCAAGATATTTATCCAGTTTTTCCAGTACTTCTCTATAATCCAGCATTTTCCCTCCTAAATTTATATTTCTATCAATCAATTTCCCAGTCCTACAAAATTTACATCTTGTTTCCGCAAAAAGGACAGTATCCATAGCCTTCATCTACAAGTTTATGACAGCTGGGGCATTCTCTATTATATACATATGGTGAATCTACCAGATACAGTTCTTTCTGGTTTATACTTTTTACTCTTCCTCTTTCAATTTCCCTGCCTAGTTTTTTATTAATGGAGTATACACTTCCACAGCAGCTGGCTACTACATAATACCTTGTACTTACTCTGAAAACTGGGATCCAGAACAGAGTAAAATAATTTATATCTATAATTGTACTGTAGCCTCCTACTTTAGAACATACAGGGCATTCCTCACTGTTATCCATCTGAATGACTTTCCTTTTTCCACTTGTTCCAAAGATTATAATCATTTTTTTCTCCTTTATTATTTCTTCTTGTGTCTATTATATCAAAAAAGACTGGGATATTCCAGTCTTCTTTGTAATTGTTTTCAAGTTACTGTTTTTTCTTTCTGATTATTGATTCTCCCTTTTTTATAGATTTTATATTATTTGAACCTGTTCTGGAAGATTTCTTGGATACTTTTTTTATTCCATCGACAAAAACGACCTTCTCTACATCATCATAAGTTTTAGCAAAATGAAACTTCATGTCGTCAACTATCTCTTTAGGAAGTTCTTCTGTATCAATCTTATTATCATGAGGAAGTACAACATCTCTGATACCTACTCTATGAGCCGCAATGACTTTTTCCTTTACTCCTCCTATAGCAAGAACTTCACCTGTAATAGTTATTTCTCCTGTCATTGCTACATCCTGTCTTACTTCTTTATCAGCAAGTACAGAGATTATTGCAGTTGTTATAGTGATTCCTGCAGAAGGACCGTCTTTAGGTACCGCACCTTCTGGAAAATGTAGATGAATATCAGTATTTTCATTAAATTTTTCTTTTATACTGAATTTTTCTCTTACATGCCTTACATAGGAATATGCAACTTTAGCAGATTCCTGCATTACATCACCCAATTTACCTGTAAGCTGAAGGATTCCCTTCCCTTCCATCTTTACCGCCTGTACTTCCAGCATTGTTCCTCCTACTGCTGTCCATGCAAGTCCATTTACAACTCCTATTTTTCCTGTTTTTTCTTTTATCTTGTCTTCTCTGAACTTAGGATTCCCCAAGTATTTCTTTATTTTAACATCAGTAACTGAAAGTTTCCTTTTTGTAGAAGTCAGAGCTTCCTTAGCCATCTTTCTGAACAGCTTCCCTATTTCTCTTCTAAGATTTCTGACCCCCGCTTCTCTTGTATATTCATTTATTATCTTTAGTATAGCTGAATCAGTAAAAGGTATATCATAATCTTTTAACCCGTTTTCTTCTTTTGTCTGTGGGATTAAGTATCTTTTGGCAATATTCATCTTCTCAAACTCAGTATAGGATTCAATAGTGATTATCTCCATTCTGTCTCTAAGCGGTCCAGGTATTCCACCTAGATCATTCGCCGTGCATACAAAGAATACATTTGACAGATCAAAGGGATGATCAATATAGTGATCTTCAAAAGTATGATTTTGAGCCGGATCCAGTACTTCAAGCATAGCCGAAGCAGGATCGCCTCTGAAATCTGAAGCCATCTTATCAATTTCATCAAAAAGCATTACCGGATTATTTACTTCTACCTGCTTCAATGCATTTATAAGCCTTCCTGGCATCGATCCTATATATGTTCTCCTGTGTCCTCTTATCTCAGCTTCGTCTCTTATGCCTCCCAGTGAAATCCTTGTGAATTTCCTATTCATAGAACGGGCTATAGAATGAGCTAAGGAAGTTTTTCCGACACCTGGGGGGCCTACAAGACATATAATTGATCCTTTTAGTGTATTATTCAGTTTCTTTACAGCAAGAAATTCAAGAATTCTTTCTTTAACTTCTTCAAGCCCATAATGATCCTCATTTAATATTTTTTCAGCTTTTTCAATATCTATCTCATCTTTTGTCGATTTCTTCCACGGAAGATCAAGTACGGTCTCTACATAAGTTCTTATAACAGAAGATTCTGCAGAAAAATCAGGCATTTTCTTAAGCCTGGACAACTCTTTGAGCAATTTTGTCTTAAGTTCTTTAGGAATATCAGAATCATGGACTTTCTGATCCAACTCTTCTATCTCTTCATCAGAATCGGAATCTTCACCCATTTCTTCCTTCATAGCCTTTATTTTTTCTCTAAGATAATAATTTTTCTGTACTTCCGACATCTGATCCCTTACTTTTGATTCTATTTCCTTTTCAATAGTAAAAATTTCAATTTCCTTTTCCAGTATGCTCAGTATCTTATAGGCTCTTTCTTCCACATCAAGAATTTCAAGAAGTTCCTGTTTAGCCTTTGTAGATATCATCAGATTGGTACATATCAGATCAAATACTTTGTCTATATTCTTTACTTCTTTTATATTATATATTACATCAGGTAGTATCTTCTGTGTTGTCTTGGAGTAATTAGAAAATTCATCAATTACCCTTCTTTTTAATGCTTCTGCCTTACTTTCGTCTATCGGTTTAGGAAAAACTTCTTCATATTCTGAATACTGAATTCCATCAACCTCTTCAAATTCTCCTATTACAACCCTATGTTTTGCCTCTACCAGGACTTTTACAGTCCCATTAGGCATTTTCACAGTCTGTATAACATGAACCAAGACACCTGTTTCATAAACATCTTCAGGAAGTTTTGGTTCTTCTACATTGGGATCCTTCTGAGTTGAAAGTATGAGCTTATTATCAAATCTTGAAAGTGCCTCTTCAAGACTCAAAAGACTGGCTTGCCTTCCTATAAATATAGGAGTTACAACACCTGGAAATACTACCAGTTCTCTAGTTGCTATAAACGGTTTTTTCAACATATTTCCCCTTTCATTTTAAATCTGTATTTTTTAATATTTTAACATACAAATTTAAAAAAAGATAGTTTTTCTTTTTTTAATATTTATTTTATTATGACTACTTTATCTTTATCATAAATCGACTCTTTCGTTATAATGACCTTTGAAACTTTTTCCATAGATGGAACTTCGTACATTAGATCCGTCATGACATTTTCTATGATAGATCTGAGTCCTCTTGCACCAATTTTTCTTTTTAATGCCGGCCTGGCAATTTCTACAATGGCATCTTCTTCAAATTCCAGTTCTATTTCTTCCATCTCAAAGTATTTTTTGTATTGCTTTACCAGTGAATTCTTAGGTTCTGTCAATATTTTTATCATAGCCTCTTCATCTAATCCATGAAGAGCAGTAATTACTGGTAATCTTCCAATTAATTCAGGAATAAGTCCAAATTTTATAAGATCTTCAGGTAATACATTTTCAAATAAGGTCATTTCATCCAGTTTTTCAATCGCTGTATCCAGTCCAAATCCAACTTTTTTTTCATTAATCCTGTTTCTTACTTTACTTTCTAGCCCTTCAAATGCCCCACCGACAATAAATAATATATCTTTTGTATTTATCTCTATCATTTCCTGATTCGGATGCTTTCGCCCTCCTTGAGGAGGCACACTTGCAACAGTTCCTTCAATTATTTTTAATAATGCCTGTTGCACTCCTTCTCCAGAAACATCCCGTGTTATAGACATATTTTCAGATTTTCTTGCTATCTTGTCTATTTCATCTATATATATTATGCCATGTTCAGCAACTTCTATATCATAATCTGCTGCCTTAATAAGCTTTAAAAGTACATTTTCAACATCATCTCCGACATAACCTGCCTCTGTCAAAGTTGTAGCATCGGCAATGGCAAGCGGAACATTAAGAATCTTAGCCAATGTCTGAGCCAACAGCGTCTTACCACTTCCTGTAGGTCCTACCAGAAGGACATTGGACTTCTGAAGCTCCACATCATTTATACTTTTCATTTTATGAGTAATTCTTTTAAAATGATTATATACAGCAACGGAAAGAACTTTTTTTGCTTTTTCCTGTCCAATTATATATTCATCAAGCTTTTGCTTTATTTCCATAGGTTTCAGTAATGTTATATCAATATTTCCTAATTTTTCGTCTTTTTCAGAAATATCATCTATTAAGTTCATACAGTCTTCTATACACTGATCACAGATAAAAGCATTATTATCTGGACTACTTATAAGTCTATAGACATCTCCTTCTTCATTACCACAAAATGAACATCTGTGTTTCGTTTTTGTCAATTTTTTCACCTCGTATCAAAATTCCTATATAATTTTATCAATCAGACCGTATGAAATCGCTTCTTCAGGAGACATAAAGTTATCCCTCTCAGTATCTTTATAAATCTCCTCTATAGTCTTTCCAGTAGCATCTGATAAAATCCTATTCATAAGTTCCTTTATTCTTTCCATTTCTTTTGCCTGTATCTGAATATCAGTTGCCTGCCCTCTTGCTCCACCTAATGGCTGATGAATCATTATTCTTGAATTAGGCAATGAATATCTTTTACCTCTAGTTCCTGCTGCAAGAAGAACCGCTCCCATGCTTGCTGCCTGTCCCACACATACTGTAGAGACATCAGCTTTTATATGCCTCATTGTATCATATATTGCAAGTCCTGAAGTTATAACTCCTCCAGGACTGTTAATATACATTACAATGTCTTTTTCCTTATCCTGTGCGTCCAGAAATAGAAGCTGGGCAATAATAGAATTTGCCATATTGTCCTCTACTTCTCCACTTACAAAGATTATCCTGTCTTTGAGTAATCTAGAATAGATGTCGTAACTTCTTTCTCCACGTCCATCATTCTCAATGACAATAGGACTGTACATTGTAACCTCCTTAATCATTTTTAGGAAGCTGAAAAGGCTCCCTCTTTAATATAGTAAAAATCTATTTTGCTGCATCTGCCAGCATATCTGCAGTTTTTTTGTTTATTATCTGGTAATTAATATTAGCTATAAAATTTTCATAATTTCCAGCTTTTCTAATATCTGCTATTATATTTTCTCTATTCATTCCATACATAGCTGCCATTTTATCAATTTCCTCATTTATTTCAGATTCTGTGGCTTCTATCTTTTCCACTCTTGCAATTTCAGCTAGAATTAAATCAGTCTTTAAAGATTTTGTAGCACTTTCCCTCAAAGATTCCTGTAACTGCTCCATTGTCTGTCCTGTCATCTCAAAATATTGGTTCAGATTCATTCCCTGCATCTGCATCTGCTGTGCAAATCTATTAATTTGATGTTGGACTTCATTATCAACCATCTGTGCAGGTACTTCCAATTCTACATCATTAACTACAGCTTCTACGACTTTTCCTATAAATTCACTTTCAACTCTTGCTTCTTCCCTTTTTACTATATTTTCTTTAGTTTTTTCCCTTAAATCCTCTAATGACTCAAATCCCTGCTCCTTTGCCAGTTCATCATTTAGCTCAGCTTCTTCCTTTCTTTTTATTGAATTGACTTTCACTTTGAATACAGCTGGTTTCCCTGCGAGGTTTTCAGCACTGTAGTTTTCAGGAAATGAAACTGTTACATCAAATTCATCACCTTTTTTGTGTCCTGTTATCTGTTCTTCAAAAGTATCAATGAAACTTTTTGAACCTAATGTAAGGTCAAATCCCTCTGCCTTTCCACCATCAAATGCTACACCATCTATAAATCCTTCAAAATCTATATTTGTTACATCATTTAGTTCAGCTGCTGCATCTTCATCAAGTTCTTTTAATTTTCCGGCATTTATCCTTATTCTTTCAATTTCTTCGTTAACTTTTTCGTCATCTACACTGACTACTTCCTTTTCAATTTTTATTCCTTTATAGTCTCCCAGTTTTATTTCAGGTAAAACAGGTATAGTGAAGACTACTTCTACAGAATCTTCCTTTGTATCAAATTTTTCCAGCTTGATATCAGCAACTGGTTTAAGGTTATTTTCGGAAACTGCTGTCCTATAGGCATCAGATATTATATGATTCAATATCTGCTCGTTTATCTCATTTTTAAAAGTCTTCTCTATGACAGAAACCGGAACCTTTCCAGGTCTAAACCCGTCTACTTTTGCACCTTTAAAATGTGTCAATATATGTTCTTTAAAATGCTTAAATTCCTCTCCTGACTTTATTACTGTTACTTCATAAGTTGTTTCATTTAACTGTTTTACTGTTGCCATTTTTCCTCCTAAAGTTATTTATATAAAATCTTTTTTAATTTACATCTTTTCTATTATATCATATTTTATTTTATTTTTTTACTATTTAAAGTCTTTTATTTTCAGTTCAATAAACAGATCTGTTCTTCCTGATTTGAATATAGGGGTATAGACTATTTCATATTTCTTATGAATATTACGAATTTTTAGTTTATGTCCGAGATTATACCCCAGTACAGAAATAATTCTCCTATTTTTCCTTATAAAGCCTTTAAAATGTCTGTTATTTACTCCAAATTTTGTAAAATTTATAAAACTTATTCCACTATCTATAAAATTTGGTTCATGATTATCAAGACCAAATGGAGCAAGCCTGTTAATATCAAGCACCCTACTTTTATTTAGCTCTTCTATACTCAGTTCAGAATCAATGTACAGTACTTTCTCAATATCTGACTTACTTGTATGTGACAACCTTTTTTTGAGGTATCTTTCTATATCATTCAGATATTTTTCAGAAACCAGAAATCCTGCTGCAAGGTCATGTCCTCCGAATCTTTCAAACTTGTGGGAAGTTTCCTTCAGAATATCAAATATATTAAGTCCTTCTATACTTCTGCAGGAAGCTTTTCCATAACCATTTTTCAAGGATACGAGTATCACTGGAATATTATATTTTATAGAAATCCGTGAACAGACCACTCCTATAACTCCGGAATGCCATTTCCTGCTTTTCATGAATATGTATTTTGGATTTTTAAGCTTCTGGATTTTTTCCTCTATTTCATTATATATTTCCATTTCAAGATATCTTCTTATCTTATTGGCTTTTTTCATTTCTTCAATTATGGCAAAAATCTTATAGTAATCTTCCTGTATAAAGAACTCAACAACCATTTTAGAATTATCTATTCTTCCT
>CAYYAV010000079.1:0-7690 GCA_964469865.1 uncultured Fusobacteriales bacterium
TTCCAGATTTAGTAGAAATAGCATCTAAAACATAAGTCTCTCTCTCCAGTTTATTCCTATTTTTTTAAATCCTGTTTTGACATCCATTGAAACAAATTTTCTTCTTTATTATTAACAGGCATATTCCTCAAACTATATATCCATGACCAGTGTCCATTATATTCGGTTTCATCTATTTTAACATTTGGATAAACGGACAGGAGTACTCCCTTATCCTTTGTTTTTTCATAAATCCACTTACTGGAACTGGAATAATCTACAGTAGGATCATTTTCAGCATGTACGAGCCATAATGGAGTCTGAACTAGCTTTTTCATTTCTTCTTCAGTTGTGGCTACTCCACCTCTTTCTGGTGCCAGATTTACTGCAGGAGCACTCACATTTATTCCTGCAAAGTAACCAGGATATTCGATTCCCATCCTTATCGACATGTATCCTCCTGCCGATGCTCCAAATATATATATCCTGTTTCTATCTATATTAGAATTTTTGGCTACGATATCTTCTATCATTACTTTTATTTTCCCTATATATCCTTTTGAATAATTATTATACCATGTATCATCTACTTGGGGAGCTATTACATATGCTCCTCCAAATATTCTTTGAGTCTCTTCTTCTCCAAAAGCCACTACACCTCTGTTAGCTAGTTTTTGAGAAACATTGTTCCTGTATTCTTTATAACCTCCTTCTCCGTTCCCATGAAACCATATGATTAAAGGATATTTTTTAGATTTAACTGTATTTTCAGGTGTATAATACTGATAATTTATTCCATTTGATGATATTTTGGAAATAAATTTATCTGCTTCTTCATCAACTACTTTTCCCTGTTTGTAAACTGACTTTTTACTTATAACAGTTCCATTTTTTAAACGGAAATCTTTCTCCTGAATCACTGTATAAGTTAAATCCATGAGGACATTTCTACTGACTTCTCCTGTGATGTAGGCAAGTGTTCCGGAACCTGGTATATTTTGTCCATATTTTAATTCGATAATTATATTCCCCTTATCGTTTACATATACTTTCGTTATTTCCCTATCCACATCAAAAAGCCCTAACGCTTTCGTCTTTTCATCCAGAACAGGAAATATGTCTTTCCCTTTTACTTTAGGAAGTTCTCCTTTAGCATGCACTCTGAAGGTATCTATTTCTAAACTTTTTTCATCAACATTTTTAAGCTTTCCTGTCTGGATTTCTAGCGATATTATATTCTGTCCATAGTCAAATACCTTCCCATTCAGATTAAAAGTTTCCGTTATAGATCTGGTAGCTGAAAATAGAATAGTATTTAATATACATAATATAAATAATACGTATAGTTTTCTCATATTTATCCCTTCTTTCTGTTATAATTTTCAGATATACTTAAAATATTTATCCTGTATGTTATTTTTCTGACTTATTCTAAATTTTCTCCATTTGTTTCTATTACTTTTCTATACCATTCAAAAGATTTTTTCTTACTTCTCTTTAATGTCCCTTTTCCATCATTATCCCTGTCAACATATATAAACCCGTATCTCTTTTTCATTTCTCCTGTACCTGCCGATACAAGGTCTATACATCCCCAAGTAGTATATCCCAGCAGCTCGACACCATCTATTTCTACCGCATCCTTCATAGACTTTATATGGTCTCTTAAATAAGCTATCCTGTAATCATCTTCAACATAGCCATTTTCATCCGGTATATCCACTGCCCCCAGTCCATTTTCTACCACAAACAGCGGCTTCTGATATCTGTCATATAAGTTATTCATTGTAGTCCTGAATCCCAGTGGATCTATCTGCCATCCCCACTCAGATGCTTTCAGGTAAGGATTTTTTGCTGAGGCAAATATGTTTCCTGATGTTATTTCCTGCGGATCCGTAGAGGAGCATCTCGTAGAATAATAGGAAAAACTTATAAAATCAACCGTATTTTCCTTCAATATCCTTTTATCTTCTTCTGTTATATCAATGTTAATACCTTTCCTTTCAAGATATTTTATCAGATAACCGGGATAATATCCCCTTGACTGTACATCTATGAAGCTGTATGTTTCCCTGTTCTGCTCCTGAGCCTTGAATACATCTTCAGGCTTTGCCGTCATCGGATAATATTCTCCTGCTGCAACCATGCATCCTATCATATTTTCCGGATCTACTTCATGGGCTATTTTAGTTGCCCAGGCACTTGCCACAAGTTCATGATGGGCAGCTATATATTTTACCTCCTCTTCATCCTCGCCTTCTTCAAAGACAAGGCCTGCCCCCATAAATGGAGCATGAAGTATCATGTTTATTTCGTTGAATGTGAGCCAGTACCTTACAAGCCCTTTATATCTCCTGAATATCACATCACACAGGTTCCTGTAGAAATCTATCAGTCTCCTGTTCCTCCATCCGCCATATTCTGTTATTAAATGGACAGGACAGTCAAAATGGGTAATTGTAACTAACGGCTCTATCCCATATTTCCTGCATTCCTTAAATACATTTTCATAGAACTTCAGACCTTCTTCATTTGGCGCCTCTTCATCCCCTTTAGGAAAAATCCTGCTCCATCCTATGGATAGCCTGAAAGTTTTAAACCCCATTTCAGCAAGGAGAGCTATATCCTCCTTATACCTATGATAGAAGTCTACCGCTTCCTTTGCAGGATAGAAATACCCCTCTTCAAATTCAAGCATCTTCCTTTTTCCTGTTATTACTCCAAGCCTGTCCGGTCCTACAGGAGCAAGGTCGACATTTGCAAGTCCCCTTCCTCCTTCATTATATCCGCCTTCGTACTGGTTGGCTGCCGTAGCCCCTCCCCATAAAAAATCTTCCCTGAATCCCATTTTTACCTCCAAAAATTATTTTTAATATTTCCATTTCAGTTCATTCAATATACTGGACATACCACCTAAAATCGTACTATCAAAAGTAGATATCTAATAATTGACAAGTGTTATTACTTCTTCACCGTAACTTACACTTTCACTATCTGCCGGTATTATATCCAGATAGTCATCCATATTCGTTATTATGACAGGGGTCGTTACAGAATACCCTTCTTTTATTATTTCATCAATATTAAATTCCAGGAGCAAATCTCCTTTTTTAACTACATCCCCTTCCTTCGCCTTAGGATAAAAGTGCCTTCCTTCAAGCTGTACCGTATCCAGTCCCACATGCATAAGTATTTCCGCACCTTTTTCTGTTATCATGGCTATAGCATGGTTTGTCGGAAAAAATGTTACTATCGTTCCGCCTTCCGGTGCAAACAGTTTTCCCTCGTCCGGTACTACCGCTATCCCTTTCCCGAGGGCTTCTGAAGCAAAGGCAGGGTCTTCAATGTGTGCCAGTTTCTTAACTGTCCCTTTTAAAGGGCTTCCTATCTTGTCTGCTCTTGCTCTTTTCACTTCTTCCTGTAATTCTGATTCAGGTATCGCTTCTCCTATTATTCCTGCTCCCGGAGTCAATTCCACTTCTTCCTCATCATCCTTATATGTCACATATGTCATTATAAAACCTAGTATAAATGCCACCGTTATTGCGATTATCATTCCATAGAAACCTAAATCTATTCCTTTTTCTGGATTTATAAATGTGGGAATCCCAAATATTCCAAGACCTCCCATAGAATATTTCAATGTTCCGAATATTCCCGCAACAACCGCTCCTATTCCTGAAGCTATGCAGCTTATTATGAAAGGCTTCTTCTTAGGAAGAGTAATTCCATATATGGCAGGCTCCGTCACTCCAAAAATTCCTGAAATGAATGCAGGTATAGTCAGGCTTTTAAGTTTTTTATCCTTAGTCTTTAACATTATCGCCAGTACCGCTCCTGTCTGTGCAAATGACGGCGGGAAAGCGAACATCAGTATCGTATCTGTTTTCATGACTGCTATATTATTTATTGCAATAGGTATAAGTCCCCAGTGCAGTCCAAACATTACAAATACCTGCCAGAAAGTCCCTATTAATGCTCCTGCCAGTATAGGACTGATTTTAGAAAGCAGCATTGTAAATGCTCCTACCGCCTGGGCAGCCCATGTCGTTACAGGACCTATTGTAAGGAATGTCAGAGGAACTATTACAAGTAATGTACAGAAAGGGACAAGGAATGTCTTGACTACATCAGGAATGACTTTAGTAAAGAATTTTTCTATCCTTGATGCAAAGAAGACTGCCACTATTACAGGCACTACACTTGACGTATAGTTCATAAGAAGTACAGGAATTCCTATAAACAAAGCCTTAACTCCTGTCTCTAATATAGGAGTCCCTTTAAATGCCGTAAACAGGACTTCATTTTTTAACATCCCTACTACAAGGGGATGGACAAGGGAAGCTCCTATAGCCATTCCCGTAAACTGGTTCAGCTTAAATTTCTTTGCCGCCGTAAATCCCAGAAAGATAGGAAAAAAGTAAAAGAGGCTGTCTCCAGTAGCCTGTAATATATTATACGTTCCTGAAGTCTTTGAGATTATCCCGAAAGTTGTAAACAGGGAAACCAGACCTTTAATCATTCCTGTTGCTGACAATATTCCCAGTGTAGGGGCAAATACTCCTGAAAGGATGTCGATAATCCTGTTAAATAGCGTCATCTTTTCCTCACTGTCATTATCTGCAGCTTCTCCGCCACCTATTCCGGCAACTGCTGTAACTTCCTTAAATACATCTGGAACATGGTTCCCTATGACGACCTGATACTGCCCTCCGCTCTGGACTACTGTAACTACCCCGTCCATCTTTTTCAGGACATCTGTCTGTGCCACTCCTTCATCTTTAAGCTTAAACCGGAGCCTTGTAACGCAGTGGGTAAGGCTGTTTATATTTTCCTTACCACCTACCGCCTTTACAATATTTTCAGCTAATTCACGGTACTTCATACTAAATCCTCCTATATATTAATAATTTTTACTGACTTCTTCATCAATGACATTACAAATGTAAAACAAAAGGCAAAACATAACTCGAAAACAGGCATAATAAATTTATGCTTTTTTCAGTCAGTTTTGCCTAATCTAATAGTCACAATCCTTTTATTTACTTTAACTTTACTATAATTACAGTCAGTTGTCCTGTGTTATTTTCTGTATATGTAACGTCAGATATGACTTTTCTTCTTTTGTCAGAGAACGTTTATGCCTTTCAGACAGATATTTTTCTATTTTTTTTACACATTCATATGCGACAAAATATTTTTTCTTCACTTCCCTGTAGATAAAGTCATCATCATCTGAAAACTGCACGTCCCTACTTATCCTCTCGAAGAAAAACTTCAGATGGGTTATAAATCTTTCAAAGCTTATTGTACTTTCGTCTACAGGCTTGTTAAAAGTATATCTTATTATATTCAGGATATCCTGTGTCATCTCCACTGCCTGTATAGTTTCCCCCATCTCATTCCCGCTGCTGTTTCTGGCATTTACAAGATGCAGGGCGATATTGGCAGCTTCATCCTCTGAAAATTCAACATTCATTTCTTTTTTGATGAGTTCAAGGGCTTTCATTCCCACACTATACTCCTTCGTGTAATATCTTTTTATTTCCCATGTGAGGGCATTGGCACCCGTATATCCTATATTTCCCCTGTTCCTAGTTACAGCATAGTTTAAATGATCTGTCAATGTTATGTATATGAAGTCATTAAACTTTATATTTAAAGTATTTTTTGCATATTCAATTATATCATAGGAGAGGGATACGACATCCATGGGCACATCCTTTAACAGTTCCTTGAACCTTTCAGAAGTATCAAGGTTCTGTAAATAAAAAGTCTTGTCTATATTATTCTCTTCCAGTATGTCCCCAACTTTTTTACCAAAAGCTATACCTCTTCCCATTACAACTATTTCCTGATTATTTTTTTCAGATAAAACGACATTATTATTTAATATCTTCTTTATAATCATTATATTCCTGCTCCTTATATAGCTGACTCAACCTTTATCTTTCACCCATGCTAAAAATATTATTTAAAAAGAAAAAACTCTGACTACTAAACACAACAAAATATGGTCTCCTCGAAACTTACAGGATACTGGAATTTGTGTTTACTAACCAAAGTTTTGCCTGCTTTGCAGTTACAATCTATCATTAGTTAACTTAGTATATTATTTTTTTCTATTTTTGTCAATATTAATTTTTATTTGTTCTTTTCCTTGTAATATACTAAGTTATACTAATCTTTTTTAGATATTTTATCTATTTCAATTCATCTTCTTTAGTTATATCTGATTGCTGCTTATCTGAAATTTGTTTTTCCTGCTCAATCATTTCCTTGTATTCCCTATTGCCATAAGGAAATGTGAAAATATTTACAACTAAAGCTTATAAGCATGTTAAGTTAATTAATTGAGCTCTTAAAAAATGTATAAAAACCATTGCCAAAAAAAATTTCTTAACATTATCATATTTTATCCCCTTTTTTAACGTCTATATACGTTATTATTACTTTGTCTGCTATTGCTGAAAGGACGTGCTTTCTTTGTAAAAGGCTCTAAATAATAGTTCGTTCTTGCTATTTGATTTACATTTATATAATTATCCATAAAATTAAGATATCTGCTTAATTTTTCCCTGGCAATTCTTATATCACCACCTGGATATTTCTTTTTGAATCTTTCTTCATCTATACATATATTATTACCTTTACACATGTTTCTAATATCTTCAGGTGATACCATGCTTAAATTTTTAGTCACAACAGGTCTCAAGAACTCTTCATCCTTATCAGCAAGCTTTGCAGCTTCCTGATATCTTTCTTTTTCTCTGCCTGCTACAGCTATATACATTCTTTCTTTATTAATTTCATTTATTTCTTGATTTTGTATTTTTTTTAGTTCCGCAGGAGATAACTTTATAAGATCACTTCGTCTGATTATTTCTTCTTCAGCTATATCCGTTACTTTAAGTCCTTCAGCAAAAAATACCTTAGAAAGAACAACCACTACTTGTTCAGCACTAATTTCCAAGCCTTTTTCAGCTAATTTTTTAGATATAAGTTCTCCTATACTTCCTAAAGATAATTCAAAATTTACAGCTGGAAGTAAAAGTATCGCTATTGAAACAGCAAAATTTATATTTTGTGTATCTTTAATGTATTTTGCTATATACCTGTCTATTTCCTTTTCAGATAAACCATAAGCCTTTTGTATTTCTTCATAAGAATTATTTTTAAAGGTTTTTCTGGCTTCATCAATCAAAGGATTAGAAAATTCCACACTAAACCTGCCTATACTGTTATCTACTAATTTTTTTGTCATAGCCTGCTTTTTCCTTTCTATATATTTTTAATATTTCTACTAATTTTATTCTACAACATAAATTTTCATTTAATTTTACAATAAAAGATTATATTTGTCAAATTTCATTAAATCTTCTTTATTCTCCGTATTTTTAATTGTTAAATATCTGTTATAAAAAGACTAGCTATATAATATCAAGGGGCTGCTGTAAACTGGTAAAAGCCTATCAATTTTTTTATTTTTTTCTTAATAAGGCTTAGAAACTGCTAAAAAACAATCTTTCATTCCTGCATCTATACAATTATTCATCGAATAATTTGCACCTAATGCAGAAAATCCTTCCCATTTTCCTTCACTTTCATCATAACCTAATGCCATAGTTCCTAATTCATCATAAGAATATCCATGCCAAGAAAATCCAACATCACATTTTTTGTTATTATTATACTTTTTACAATTTCTATA
>CAYYAV010000080.1:0-7647 GCA_964469865.1 uncultured Fusobacteriales bacterium
ACGTGTGCTCTTCCGATCTTGCAGTTGCTACTGTAGAGGAAGCTCTGAAATTAAAAGAAATAGATAATAAGGTATCAGTTATCATACTGGGACCTGTCCAGAATGAAGATATGAATCTGATACTGGAGAATGATATCTATTTTACTTTAACTGATATGGATGAGATAAGGTATCTGGAAAAGAGCAGTCAGAAATCCAATGTATTTATAAAAATAGATACAGGGATGGGAAGAGTAGGATTTCAGAGCAGCGAAATAGATGAACTGACTTCTTTGATAAAGCAATGCAGGTATGTAAATGTAACAGGAATATTTTCCCATCTTTCCTGTTCTGATTCAGATCAGGAATATACTGAATTTCAGGAAGAAAAATTTAGAAAGATAAGTGAAAGGATCCTATCTGAAGTACCGTCCATAAAATATAGACATTTACTCAACAGCTTTGGAACTTTAAGATTCCAGAAAAGTATCTATGATTTTGTGAGAATAGGGATAATAGCTTATGGAGGAGCTGATTTTGAAGAAACTGCTCCATACAGGTTTAAACCTGTAATGTCCCTTTATGCAAGAATAAGCTATATAAAGACATTATGTGAAGACAGTTTTATAAGTTATGGAAATACTTATAAGGCAAAAAAAGGAGATATTATCGGGACAGTCTCTATAGGATATGCAGATGGAGTCAGACGGGAACTTTCAAATAAGGGTTATGTCTATTATAAAGGTCATAGATGCAGCATCATTGGAAGGGTATGCATGGATCAGCTTTTGATACTGATTCCTGAAAGTCTGGGAAAAGATGTCAGAAAAGGTGATACAGTGGAAATATTTGGAGAAAATATCAGTGTTACTGAAATTGCTGAACTATGCAATACAATATCTTATGAGATATTGTGCGGTATAAGCCAGAGGGTACCCAGGGTATATATAAAGTAAGACAGGAGAGAAAGATGTTACTGGATATAATTTTGATTTTTTTAGTAATAATATGTTTCTTCTTGGGAAGAATAAGAGGATTTACATTGGAATTCTTTTCAATATTTAAATTCCTCCTGATAATACTCTTAATGAATTTTTCCTATCCTATAGTCGGGAAGATGCTGAAAGTGAGTATAAAAAATTCAAGGGATGATTTGAAAATATATATCATTACTTTTTTAGCATTATATACATTCTTTTCAATAATTATAGGTTTAAGTAATAAATTTTTAAAGAGTATAGAGTTTCCTAAAGGGGATAAAATTGCAGGTGGTCTCCTAGGTATTGCAAAATCGACATTTATAATCTTTATAATATATATAATAGTTCTGGTTGTAACACCTTACAGCAAGAGAATAAAAACTATAAGAGACAGCAGTATAATAATAAAAGGAATAACTGATTACGGGTATGTCTATACAGAAATTTTTCCGGAATTTATCAGGAATGACATAGATAGTTTTAGGCTGAAAAGAAGAAAAGAAAAAATAAAAAAAGAGCTGTTAAAAGAGTTCAAAGAAAATGATACTGAAAAAAGGAAAGAAATAAAATGAAAATGAAGATAATAGACAGATATATTTACAGTTCACTGATACTGCCTTCCGCCTTTGGGATAAGTATATTTACTTTTATATTAATGCTAAATGTACTTATGGAAGTAATGGAAAAGCTTTTTGCAAGTGATTTACCCATTATATCGATAATAGACTATTTCTTTTATGTAACTCCGGGAGTACTGGTACAGACAATACCGATGGGAGCTTTTCTGGGAGTAATGCTCGTTTATGGAGGACTTTCGGAAACTAATGAGATAGTAGCGATGGAAGGTTCAGGTATAGGGCTGTTCAGGATAATAAGACCGGCTTTTATATTCGGACTGATCTTAACCCTTATAGGTCTAGGACTTGAAATCTATGTAAATCCCAGAGCCCTTGAAAAAATCAATGCACAGACGAAAGCGATGCTGAACAGTAGGCCCAGTTCTCTTACTGAGGAAAAGATTTTCCTGACAAATTCAGAAAAAGGATTTGGATTTTATATAGATAAAGTGAACAATGAAAAAGCTGAAGCAGATAATTTCCTAATACTTAACAGGCAGGGGGATAACCCTTATCCTGTAATTTTCTTGGCTAAAAAAGCTATCTTTAATCCGGGGGTCATAGAGCTGGAAAATGTGAAAGGTTATTCCTTTAACAGATCAGGGGAAATGCAGGTGGCTGCTGAATATAGGAATCAGGAGATACCTATTTCAACATTTTTTTCTTCTGATGAAGGGGACGGTAAAGAAAAAAGCCGTAGCGAAATGAATCTCAAGGAACTGAAGGAATATCATGATAAGAATATTGGAAATCCGGAATTAAGAGAAGCTTCATTAAAAGCTCTTATTGAAATTTATCAGAGGCTGATTGGTCCTCTGGCCAGTACATTTCTCTGCTGGTTAGGAGTCCTTCTGTCAGTTGGCCATAGAAGAAGCGGTAGAGGAATAAGTTTCGGAATAAGCCTGATAGTAATATTTGGATATATAGCCATTGTAAATTATGCAAAAATAATGATATTGAAAAATAATTTCCCGGTTAATATAGCAATGTGGATTCCAA
Source organism: uncultured Fusobacteriales bacterium (assembly GCA_964469865.1). GTDB lineage: Bacteria > Fusobacteriota > Fusobacteriia > Fusobacteriales > Leptotrichiaceae > JAGOWQ01. Next base: position 2,576 of record CAYYAV010000080.1, read on the forward strand.
ATTTCATACTGTTCATATTATGTGTATATTTCTCAGTAAAAAAATATAGGAGAAGTTAATTAAATGAATAAACTAGACAGATATATAATAGTAAATTATATAAAAAGTTTCTTTTTAGGAATGATGATGTTCTTTCTCATATTTCTTCTGGCAGAGAGTGTGAAACTTACCGGATGGATAATAGACGGCAAGCTCAATTTTTCTGAAGGGGTAAAATATCTGGGATATGGAGTTCCTGAGATTATAACAAATACAGCTCCGCTAGGAATACTTCTTGGGAGTCTCCTGTGCATAAGTAAAATGGCTAAACAGCTTGAAATATCTGCAATGAAGACAAGTGGAGTCAGTTTTTTAAGAATTTCCCTTTTTCCACTGATTTTTTCCTTTATAGTAAGTATTACTGTACTGTATATAAATTATGGACTGCTAGGGAAATACAACACAAAGAAGAATATAATGAAGATAGAAAAAATAGAAGAATCAGAACCTGTAAAAGCAGAAAAAGAGTTTGTCCTGGTAAAGACAGATAAAAATACAGTCCTCTATAGCGGGTATGTAAATAAGAACCAGGGCATAATGAAGAATATACAGATTCTGATTATGGATGATGATTTTTCACGGATCAGTAGGATATATACTGCGACAGAGGCAGAATTAAATACCGGAAGCGGTGAATGGCTCTTTAAGAATCTGAAAGAATATAATTCAGAGACTAGCCTTACAACAGGAGTAAGCGGAGACAGCTTAAAATTTAAAGTTCCTATAGATGATATCCTGGCAGATCCGGTAATATCAAAAAATCTGACGATGCCGGAACTGAGGGAAAAGATAGTCTATTTCAGCAGGGTAGGAGCAGACTCGATAGATTTGCTTATTGATTTCTATTACAGGATTTCTTTTGCCTTTGCAGCCTTTGTAATGAGCTTTATAGGATTATCACTGGGAAGCAGGTATGTAAGGGGAGGAGCGGCTGTCAATATAGGCCTTTCGGTTATAATAGGATACTCCTATTACGGGTTCAGTACGATTTTAAGGACGGTGGCTGCCTCAGGAACTATACCTGTCTATATGGCGTGCTTTTTACCATTGATAGTTTACTTTATAATAGGACTGAAATTATTCAGGGATGCAGAATATTAAAAATAAAGATATATGAAAGAGGGTAATGATGATAGAGAAGATAAAGACAGAATCAGGAATTCAGGTTATTATGGATAAGTTTGAAAATATATCCACATGCTCAGTAGGAGTATTTGTAAAGACAGGTTCTTCAGATGAAAAGGAAAAAGAAGGTGGAATTTCCCATGTCCTGGAACATATGATATTTAAGGGAACACCGAAAAGAAACTATCTTCAGATATCTGAAGAAACAGATTATCTGGGTGCAAGTATAAATGCACATACCACAAAGGAAGAAACAGTGTTCTATATAAATTCTCTGACAGAATTTCTTGATGAGTCTATAGATATACTTTTTGATATTGTAGCTAATTCAAATATAGACAGTGAAGAGCTTGAAAAGGAGAAAGATGTAATAATTGAAGAAATAAAGATGTATAAGGATACTCCTGATGACCTTGTATTCGAGCTTAATTATGGAGACTGCATAGAAGGTGAATACGGGAAGCCGATCATAGGGACTGTGGAAAGTGTGAAAAGTTTTTCTTCAGAGATGGTAAGGAGGTACTACAGGGAGAGATATACCAGGGATAACATTCTTGTAGTGGTTTCAGGGAATTTTTCCAAAGAAGGGATAATAGCGAAAGTAGAAGAATATCTTAGTGGGCTTGAAGAAAAGAAAGTAGACAGGAAGACTAAGAAAACTTTCAGCTTCAGATCAGGAGAAACTGCACATGAAAAGGATATAAATCAGGTAAATATATGTATCTCATATAATGGAAAAGAATATGATAATGAAAATAGGATATATAATGATATTGCAGCCAATATAATAGGAGGTTCCATGAGTTCAAGACTTTTTCAGGAAATAAGGGAAAAGAAAGGACTGGCATACTCTGTATACACGTATAATCAGTATTATAACAAGGGAGGTATCGTCTCTACATATATAGGAACCAATGTAGAAAATTATAAGGATGCAGTTGAAATAACACTAAATGAATTTAAGAAAATAAGAGAAAAAGGGATAACAGGATTTGAGCTGGAAAAAGCTAAGAATAAATATTTAAGTAAGATAGCCTTTTCAATGGAAAATCCCCGTTCGAGAATGTCCATTCTGGGGAATTATCATATAAGGAAAGGGAAAGTACTGGACATAGATGAGTTAAAGTCAGAAATAAAGAATGTGAACCTGGAAGATATAAATAGTTATTTAAATAAAGAATTCTTAGAACCGAATATAACCATATTAGGAAATATAAAAGGGAGATAAAATGTTTCGAAATCAGAGATTGTTGGAGATAATAAAAACAAATATAATCAGGACAAATAAGATGCTGCTCGTATACGTCTATATACTGGTGACTATAAGTACCGTTTTTGTCTACAGTGCTACAAGGTCCTCAAGGTTTGTAATGCAGAATTTAATATGGATAATGATAGGAACTGTATTAGTTATAATACTTTCATTCTTTGATTACAGGGACTTGAAGAAGTATATGTTTCATATATATGTATTTAATGTAATCCTTCTACTGCTGGTACGTTTTGCCGGAAAGAAAACATTGGGAGCCCAGAGGTGGCTTAAAATCGGGCCTTTTCAGCTACAACCTTCAGAGTTCGTAAAGATAGCGATAATCGTAATTCTTTCCTACTGGATAACAACCAGGTATAAGAAAGGAATAAATAGCCTAAAAGATATAATAGGTGCTATATTACCTGTAGTTCCTCTGCTGCTTCTGATTTTATTTCAGCCGGATCTGGGAACTACCTTAATAACAGTGACCGGATATCTGGCTATGATATTCCTATACGGGGCAGATATGAAACCTATATGGATAATTGCTATAATTGTAATGCTTTCCGCCTATCCTGTATACAGGTTTGTCTTAAGTGATTATCAGAGGACGAGGGTAACTACATTCCTAAATCCTGAAAATGACATGCGTGGAAGCGGATGGCATGTAACACAGTCAAAGATATCAGTAGGTGCAGGTGGACTTCTGGGAAAAGGATTTTTACAGGGTAGCCAGAGCAGGCTGGAATTCCTTCCTGAAGCCCAGACAGACTTTATTTTTTCAGTAATATCAGAAGAAACAGGCTTTGTAGGTTCAACCACGGTAATACTGCTCTATTTCCTGCTTATTTTTGAAATAATGAAGATAAGCAGAGTAATACAGGATCCTTTCGGGAAGCTTATACTATATGGGATAAGCGGTATATTCTTAATGCATGTCATAGTCAATATAGGGATGACCATAGGAGTAGTACCTGTTACAGGAAAACCTTTACTTTTCCTAAGTTATGGAGGAAGCTCGTTCCTTTCTTCATTTATAATGATAGGATTGGCAGAGAGCATCAAGATCAATACTTTTGAGTAAGAAGAATGGAAAAGATATGGAAATATTTAAATATACTGCAGACATGGAACTGGAAAATATGAGAATAGACAGATATTTAAAAAAACTATGTAAAGATGAGCCGGCTCTCAGAATATATAAGGCACTTAAGAATGGTGATGTACGTATAAATGGTAAAAAGGTAAAGGAGAATTACAGGATTTCCCTGAATGATGTAATAACGGTAAGATATCTTAATACATCAGAGAGAAAATGGAAAATAGAAAAGGGTATAAATGCTGACTTTACAGAGTATAAAAAAAGGATAATCTTTGAAAATGAAGATTTCTTTATAGTAAATAAACCAGGAAATATTCCAATGCATAAAGGTACAGGACATGAATACGGGATTTCAGAAATATATAAGAATATATTTGAAAATGAAAATATAAATTTCGCTAACAGGATTGACCTAGAAACTTCAGGTCTTGTAATAGGATGCAAGACAAAGAGATATCTGAGGTATATTTCGGAAAAAATAAGGAATAACGAAATAATCAAAAGATATATAGCTGTAGTTCATGGAACTGTCATTAAAGATAGCTTTTCAGTTGACAATTATCTTAAAACAGTAGAAAACGGGGTAAAGGTTTCAGATGCTCAAGATAAAGAATCTAAAAGAGCAGTAACTCATTTTAAGAAAGCTGGAGATATTAATCTGGAATTAGCTTATGACAGGTATACAGTCCTGGATGTAGAACTGATAACAGGAAGGAAACATCAGATAAGGGTTCAGTTGTCCAATGTAGGATATCCTATAATCGGGGATAAGAAATATGGTATAGGAGACGGATCGGAAAAATTTTATTTATGCTGTTATAGAATTGCTTTTGATAGTTATAATTTCAGTATAATAGATGAAATATTTAAATAAAATATCAGTTATTTATAAATAATCCAAAGATAAAACTAAGACAGAAGATGTAAAATCATAAAGATAACATCAGTTATTTATGATATATTGAATTTTATGTGGTATAATAGAGATAGAGAAATAGACTGAATTATATAAAATCTTTGAAGAGGTGAAAAAATGGGATTATTTTCTAGTAGGAAATCAAAAAATAAATATGCTGTTATAGCGTCTAAATCCAGACTGACAGTTGATGTCGTAGATGATAATAAATGGAAGAAATGCAGTAAATGTAATGAAATCATATATAACGAAGATCTGAAGAATAATCTGAATATATGTCCTAAATGTGGGAACTATTTCAGATTGACGGCATTTGAGAGGATAGAACTTCTGATAGATGAAGGAACTTTCGCTGAAGAGGATATAACACTAAATTCTAAGGATTTCCTGAATTTTCCGGGATATGAAGAAAAGCTGGAAAGTGCAAGAGAAAAAAGCAGAATGTTAGATGGAGTTATAAGCGGAACTGGGAAAATAAACGGAATAGAAGTAAGCATAGCTGCCATGGATTTCAGTTTTATGGGTGGAAGTATGGGATCTGTTATAGGGGAAAAAGTTACAAGGGCTCTTGAAAGAGGCCTTGAAAAGAAAGATCGGAAGAGCACACGTCTGAACTCCAGTCACAGCGATAGATCTCG
>CAYYAV010000081.1:0-7443 GCA_964469865.1 uncultured Fusobacteriales bacterium
ATTACAGAATAAAGGTGCAATTATTGAAATAGAGTATAAAAAATAGTAATTATACTTAGATAAAAAAAAGATTACTAAGGAATTTTATTTATTCCTTAGGAATCTTTTTTTATTATTCTTATTATCTAGCAGAAAAATCACAGATATTCCTTTTCTTTGAAACATCATATAAAGAAAATTTCACTTTATTTTTTTTACCAATTTTATAAGGAAATCTATAATTTGAAAATTTTTGTGCATCCTTTTTTAAATTAGTAAAATAAAAGTATTGCTCATTTTCATTTATGGAAAGATTTAATTCTGCAACATCAACATTCTGTGCACTATCACCGGAAATGTTGTGGAATATGTTAAGTGTGGCAGTATACCTGTTCTCTGTCTTTCGTGAAATAACTAAAAAAACAAGCTTTCCATCTGCAAGATTAGCACAAGTCCATCTTGGTCCTGATAAACTGTCAAAAATAGGATTAGAAAATACAAGGCATGTAAATAATAAGGATAATATAAAAATAATTTTTTTCATTATGTCAACTCCTTAAAATAAATTTACTTAATTTTACAATAATAAGATAAAAAAAACAAGTTTTTTATGAAATGATAAAAAATAAAAAATATGATATAATTAAATACCAAATAAACTGAAAATTATATTTTAGGAATTCAGTATAACCCTAAAAATGAAATTTATAAAAATATTATGAGGAGGTCAGTAAAATGGGAAATATGGGTATCTATTCTAATCCTTTGGCAGAAAGGTATGCAAGTAGGGAAATGCTTCATATATTTTCACCGGAATTTAAGTTCAGGACATGGAGACAGCTGTGGATAAATCTGGCGGAAGCTGAAAAAGAGTTAGGACTTGATTTTATAACTGATGAGCAAATTGAAGAATTGAAAAAATATAAGGACGATGTGGATTTTAAGGTAGCGGCAGAATTTGAGAAGAAGCTAAGGCATGATGTTATGGCTCATGTACATACTTATGGAGAACAGGCTGTAAATGCTAGAAAAATTATACATCTGGGAGCGACAAGTGCCTATGTGGGGGACAATACTGATCTCATTCAGATAAAGGAAGGACTTCTGGTTATAAGGAAGAGGCTTCTGACCTTGATTGAAAAGATGAAGGAATTTGCATTGGAATATAAGGATTTACCTACATTGGGATTTACCCATTTTCAAGCAGCTCAGCTGACAACTGTAGGAAAAAGGGCGACACTCTGGCTTCATTCCCTGCTCCTTGATTTTGAAGAACTGGAGTTTAGACTTGAAACACTGAGATTCAGAGGGGTAAAAGGGACGACAGGAACACAGGCAAGCTTCAAGGAACTGTTTGAAGGTGATTTTGAAAAGGTAAGGAAACTGGACGAGCTGGTGAGCAGAAAGGCAGGTTTTGAAAAAAAACAGGGAGTTTCAGGACAGACTTATGACAGGAAGGTTGATGCCCAGATATTATACCTTCTGTCAAACATAGCACAGTCAGCACATAAATTTACAAATGATTTTAGACTTTTACAACATTTAAAAGAACTGGAAGAGCCTTTTGAGAAAAATCAAATTGGATCAAGTGCTATGGCATACAAAAGAAATCCTATGAGGAGTGAAAGGATTTCTTCCCTTGCAAAATATGTAATATCCAATGCTACAAACGGAGCATTTGTCTATTCTACACAATGGTTTGAAAGGACATTAGATGACTCTGCCAATAAGAGGCTTTCCATACCTCAGTCATTCCTGGCTGTAGATGCCATCCTCATAATATGGCTTAATATAATGGAGGGAACGGTTGTCTATCCTAAAGTCATAGAAGCTAATATTCAGAAGGAGCTTCCTTTCATGGCAACAGAAAACATTATAATGGAATCAGTTAAAAAGGGTATGGACAGGCAGGAAGTACATGAAATAATAAGGGAACTTTCAATGGAGGAAACTAAGGAGATTAAGATAAACGGGAAACCGAATAACCTTATAGATAGGATTATAAAGGATGGAAGATTGGGATTAAAATCTGAAGACATGGATGGAATACTTGTCTCATCCAGTTATACAGGATTTGCAGGAGAACAGACGGTATATTTTATAAAGGATGAAGTAGATCCTGTCCTGGACATATATAAGGATGAGATTGTTAAGGAAAGGGAGGAACTGAGAGTCTAGAACAGAATAATAGAAGTATTAAAATACCGATATATCTGAAGAAATTTTATAAATTTAGTTAAATTTTAATTATGGAATATAAAAAAATAAAACAAAAACTTTTCTTGACAACTTAAATTAACAGGGTAAAATTGTATAAGAGAATTTAAGAAAATTTAGGAGGGAAGTTATGAAAAAAATTTTTTTAGGGTTACTTTTCATATTGGTAATTCTGATACTAACAGGATGTGGAGGGAACGGGGATAAAGCTCCTTCTAATTCAAAAAATGCTGAAATAAAGGGGAAAGTAGTTATCTACACTTCAATGTATGAAGATATAATAGACAATGTAAAAGAAAAATTGAAGGAAGAATTTCCAAATCTGGAGGTGGAATTTTTTCAGGGAGGCACAGGAACGCTTCAGTCTAAAATTGCAGCTGAAATGCAGGCAAATAAACTTGGTGCAGATATACTTATGGTTGCTGAACCCTCTTATTCGCTGGAATTAAAAGAAAAAGGGATATTGCATGCCTATATATCAAAAAATTCTGAAAATCTTGCACTGGATTATGATAAAGAAGGATATTGGTATCCGGTACGTATACTGAATATGGTTCTGGCATATAATCCTGAGAAATATAGCAAGGATAAGGTTGCACAGTCCTTTGACGAGTTTGCAAAAAGAACTGACCTTTCAGGAAAGATTTCAATCCCTGATCCATTAAAATCAGGAACGGCTTTAGCTGCTGTATCTGCTTTGACAGATAAATATGGAGAAGGTTATTTTGAAATTCTGGCAAAACAGAAGCCGGTTGTAGAATCAGGATCAGTTGCCGTAAATAAACTGGAAACAGGGGAAGCAGCACAGATAATGATACTAGAAGAATCTATTCTAAAAAAGAGGGAAGAAGAAAAATCAGCTCTTGAAGTCATATATCCTTCAGACGGAGTAATATCAATACCTAGTACTATTATGACAATAAAGGAGGAGCTATCTCCTAATAAGAATATAAAAGCTGCAGAAGCACTTACGGACTGGTTTTTATCTCCGGCAGGGCAGGAGACCATTGTAGAAGGATGGATGCATTCAGTATTGAAGAATCCTGAAAAAGCTCCTTATGATGCCAGAAATACTGCTGAAATTATAAGTGCAGCAATGAAAGTAAACTGGATAAACACATATCGTAACAGGGAAGAGTTACGTAAAATATTTGAAAAGTATATAATAAAATCAAAATAATCTGGATAATCTGAGATTCTTTCCTTATAAATTTTAAGGAAAGAAGACTGTAATTTTAGAAATCTATAATTATCTATAATTATAGGATGGATCCTAAAATATGAAAGTTTTATTCAGGAAAGAGGGAAAGATGGCATATAATAAAAAAATTAACATAGATATAAAATGGGTAGTTATATTAGGAATAGTCGTATTCCTGTTTGTATTTGAAGTAGTGCCTTTATTCTATCTACTGTTCCGTTCTTTATTTCCGAAGGGAAGCTTTTCGCTAGAATCTTTTCAGAGGGTTTATACATACGATCTGAACTGGACGGCATTGAAAAATACATTGATTACATCTGGATTGACAACAGTTTTTGGTGTATTGTTGGCTTTTCCTCTAGCATTTCTGGTGGGAAGAACTGATATGTATGGCAGAAAATTTTTCAGAACGCTGTTTGTCGTTACATATATGGTTCCACCCTATGTAGGAGCTATGGCATGGCTTAGATTGCTAAATCCTAAGGCTGGAGTTCTAAACAAATTTCTTATGGATATTTTTCATCTTCAGAAAGCCCCATTCAATATATATACTATAGCAGGAATGGTATGGGTTCTTACATGCTTCTTCTATCCTTATGCATTTATTACAATTTCAAGGGCTATGGAAAAGATGGATCCTTCTCTGGAGGAGGCTTCAAAAATATCCGGAGCATCCCCTTTGAAGACATTGATGACAATAACAATACCTATGATGACTCCAAGTATAATTGCCGCAGGACTGCTTGTATTCGTAGCTTCAGCTTCAGTATTTGGAATACCTTCTATTATAGGTGCTCCAGGACAGATATACACAGTAACTACACGTATTATAGATTTTGTACATATAGGATCTGAAGAAGGGCTTAATGATGCGATGGCTTTAGCTGTATTTTTAATGCTTATAGCGAATATAATTTTATATATTACAACTTTTGTAATAGGGAAAAGGCAGTTTATAACAATGAGTGGAAAGTCTACAAGGCCTAATATAGTAGAATTAGGAAAATGGAGAATTCCAATAACATTAATGGTTTCTATATTTTCATTTTTTGTAGTAATCCTTCCATTTATAACAGTAGCAATAACATCATTTACAATAAATATGGGAAAACCTATAGGTCTTTCTAATATGTCTTTAAATGCATGGGAAAAGGTTTTTTCAAGAGCTTCGATTATCAGTTCAACAAAAAATAGTATAATAGCAGGGGTTGCGGCTGCTTTTTTTGGAATTATTATTTCATGTGTCATGGCATATCTTCTTCAGAGAACCAATGTAAAAGGGAAAAAGATACCTGACTTTCTAATTACATTAGGATCAGGAACACCAAGCGTTACAATAGCATTGGCACTTATAATATCCATGAGTGGAAAATTTAAAATAAATATTTATAACACACTATCAATAATGATAATAGCATATATGATAAAGTATATGATGATGGGTATGAGAACGGTTGTTTCAGCAATGAGTCAAATTCATCCTTCATTGGAAGAAGCCGTACAGATTTCAGGAGCAAACTGGTTACGTATGTTGAAGGATGTAACGGTGCCTCTGATAGGTGCAAGTATAGTAGCGGGTTTTTTCTTGATTTTTATGCCGTCATTCTATGAACTGACAATGTCAACTTTGCTTTACTCATCTAATACTAAAACCATAGGTTATGAATTATACATCTATCAGACCTATCATAGTCAGCAGGTGGCAAGTGCATTGGCAACAGCAATACTAGTATTCGTAATAGCAGTTAACTTTATATTAAATAAGTTAACTAAAGGACAGTTTTCAATTTAATGAAGGAGGGAAAGATGGCTTCAGTAACAATAAAGGGAGTAACAAAATCGTTTGGAAATGTAACAGTTCTACAGGAATTTAATCAGAAATTTGAGGACGGGGAATTTATAACTCTGCTTGGACCTTCGGGATGTGGTAAGACCACAATGTTAAGGCTGATAGCAGGATTTGAAAAACCTACCGATGGAGAGATATATATAGGAGATAAGCTTGTATCAGGAAAAGACAGTTTCGTTTCTCCTGAAAAGAGAGAGATAGGGATGGTATTCCAGTCCTATGCCGTATGGCCACATATGAATGTATATGATAATGTAGCATATCCGCTAAAGATACAGAAAAAATCAAAAAATGAGATAGAAGAGAGAGTAAACGAAGCCTTGAAAATAGTTCATCTGGAACAGTACAGGGACAGGTTCCCGTCGGAACTCTCAGGAGGGCAGCAGCAGAGAGTGGCATTAGGAAGGGCATTAGTAGCAAGACCTGAGATTCTTCTTCTGGATGAGCCTTTATCCAATCTTGATGCAAAACTGAGAGAAGAGATGAGATATGAAATAAAGGAAATAGCCAAGAAACTTAAAATAACAGTTATCTATGTAACTCATGATCAGATTGAAGCAATGACAATGAGCGATAGAATTGTACTGATTAATAAAGGTGAAATTCAACAGATAGGAACTCCGCAGGAAATATATTCTAAACCTAGTAATATATTTGTTGCCAATTTTGTAGGGAAAGTGGACTTTATTAAAGGAAAAGTGCAGGAGGAAGACATAATACTAAATGACAGTAATAACCAGAAACTTCCAAATAAGGATTCACATACCGGAAATGTAATTGTTGCTGTAAGACCTGAAAATATAGCTCTTGCAGAGGATGGAGAACTTCAAGGGGAAGTTTTTTCTAAATTTTATCTGGGAGACTGTAATGATTTACGAGTGAAAATAGGCAGTGGAAATATTCTTAGAGTCTTAGCAAGAGCATCAACTTATAATACACTGGATATTGGTGAAAAAGTAAAATTGAAAGTTCTTGAATATTTTGTATTCGAAGATGATGGAAGAGATCAGACTAAGATAATGACCTGATTAATAATGAAGATTGAAATGAAGGTGTCTTATGAAAAACCCATATTCAAAAAATGGAAAAAGCTTATTATTTACATGCCAAAATATAAAATCTCTTTCAATAATTGAAAAAGATGGAAGGTTTATAAATAAGAAAGAATATATTAAGGAACATCTTGAAGATGTTGCTCCAATGATTTTAAAATCATATGACTGGTTTGTAAAAGCTGCTGATAGCAGGATTAAAAAACCTTCTGATGTTGACTACCAGATTTGGTGTGTTCCAAGTGCTGATGCCTGTATGAAACCTACTGAAAATGAGGTTGTTTACATTCTTGAAGTTCCAGATGAAGAAATAATATATTTTAGTGGGATAAAATGGGATTATGTATTAAATATGCACTATATTCCTAAAGATGAACCAGATTATAAAAATTATCTTAAGGATATTAGTGAAAAAGGATTTGTCAATTCCTATGAATTTATAGTTGGAAGATATTCAGGGAAATATCCTGATGAAGAAAAACGTATTGTAGAAAGCTGGATAAGGATTTTTGATATTGACAGTTGGAATACAAGAGAAGTCCAAGCTAATTTATGGCAGATAAAAAAAGAATGGATAAAACATATTGTAAGGCATGGAGAAAATATTCCAAAAGAATACTATTTTAATGATTAGCTTAACAATATAATAAAAAATTATAAATAATCTAGGAGAAAACATATGGATGTAATTATAAGAAAATATAATAAGAATGATTTAAAAGAAATGATTGAAATATGGAATGAAGTTGTCCTTGACGGAATTGCATTTCCTCAAACAGAACCGCTCAATATAGAAACTGCTGAAATTTTCTTTTCTTCCCAGTCATTTACAGGAGTAGCTGAAAAAGATGGAGAAATTTTAGGACTTTATATACTGCATCCGAATAATATTGGAAGATGTGGGCATATTTCAAATTCCAGTTATGCTGTCAGTTCTAAAGCACGTGGAATGAAGATAGGGAAAAAACTTGTGCTTCATTCTATTGAAACAGCAAGAAAATTAGGATTTAAAATATTACAGTTTAATGCTGTAGTAAATTCTAATATTACAGCTATAAAGCTATACGAGAAACTGGGATTTCATAAAATAGGCATTGTTCCAGGAGGATTTTTAAACAAAGACAATATCTATGAAGATATTACAT
>CAYYAV010000082.1:0-7432 GCA_964469865.1 uncultured Fusobacteriales bacterium
CATGTAATAAAGTATCCTCTGACATTACATTCATCTCATCTCTTGATATATACGGAGGATTTGATATAATCATGTCAAACTTAGTATATTCTACATTTTCAAATAAATCTGATCTGAAAAATTTAATATTTTCAGCTTTTAATATTTTTTTATTTTTTTCACAGGTTTCCAATGCTATTTCTGAAATATCTATTCCTATAACTTTTGAATCCGGAATTTCAATGGCAAGAGTTATTCCTATAACCCCACTCCCTGAACCTATATCAAGAATTTTAGGATTTTCTATTTTTTCATCCTTTAATATCCTTATAGCTTCTTCTACCAGTATTTCTGTATCCAGTCTTGGAATCAGTACTCCTTTACTTACATAAAAATTCCTTCCATAAAATTCCTGTTCATTAAGCAGATACTGGACAGGAATTTTTTCCTTTCCTACTTTCCATATGTAGTTCCTTATTTTTTCAAGCTTTCTTTCTTCCACAGTTTCTCTGTATTTTGTGAAAAGCATCATCCTGTCTATTTCAAGAACATGAGAAAATATAATTTCTGTTATAAGCCCGGCTTCTTTTATATTATTTTTTTTCAGATATAATATACTTTTATCAATTAGTATTTTTAAAGTATCCAAACTATCTGTAATATCCTGTAGATTTTCCCTCTTTTTTTCATCATTTCCAGAGATAGGACTACTTTCTCCTATTTCACCTGTAACGGTAGAATTAAGTTTTTTCCTTATTTTACTTAACTCTTCTTCTGTAAGTATCCTTTCAAAACTGGCATAGAGCATTATCCTATCCATTCCCAGTATCCCTGAGAATACTTTTTCTACTGTAAGTCTTGCATTTCTTATCTTCTTCTTTTCAAGATAAATTACTGATTTATTCAGAACATCCAGCAGGTTATTCATTATCACCAACAGCCTTGAGAAGCTCTGCCTGATCATAGGCAATCAGTGCATCTATCATCTCATCAAGATCCCCATCAAGTATAGCATCTAATCTATGTAGGGTTAGTTTAATCCTATGATCTGTTACTCTTCCTTGCGGAAAATTATATGTCCTTATTTTTTCTGACCTGTCACCACTTCCTACTTGTGATCTTCTTTCACTTTCCACTTCTTTCCTCTGTTTCTCATATTCTATTTCATAAAGCTTGGATGCAAGTACCTTCATTGCAGCTTCCCTATTCTTTATCTGTGATCTGCCGTCTTGGGAAGTTACAACAATTCCTGTAGGCAGATGTGTTATTCTTACTGCTGAGTCCGTAGTATTTACATGCTGTCCTCCTGCTCCGCTTGATCTATATGTATCTATTTTTAAATCACCGGGATTTATTTCCACTTCACTTACATCTTCAATTTCAGGTAAAACTGCAACTGTTATTGTAGAAGTATGAATCCTGCCCGAAGATTCTGTATCAGGTACTCTCTGAACTCTGTGAACACCACTTTCGAACTTAAGCCTTGAATATGCTCCATTACCCTTTATGAGAAACGTAACTTCCTTTAAGCCTCCTACACCTATTTCACTTTTATCTATTATCTCTGTCTTCCATCTGTTCCTTTCGGCGTATCTTGTAAACATCCTGAAAGTATCAGCAGCAAAAAGGGCAGCTTCATCTCCTCCTGCTCCTGCCCTTATTTCCATGATGACATTCTTATCATCATTAGGATCCTTAGGTAGAAGCAGGATCTTAAGCTCTTCTTCCAATGAAGGTATTTCTTCCTCTATACTATGTATCTCCTCCAGCATCATTTCTTTCATTTCTGAATCTTTTTCAGCTTTTAAGTCTTCCTTTAGCCCTTCCATTTCCTCTTTTCTTGATTTATAATAAGTATACTTCTTTACAACTTCATCTATACTGTTCAACGCTTTATTGTATTCCATTATTTTTTTTGGATCCGATATGACTTCAGGATCCATAAGAAGCCTTGTCAGCTCTTCATGCTTTAGGACAACATCATCTAATTTTTGAAACATGTATAATTTCAACTCCTATTTTTATTTAATTTTTCTAGATATTATATCATAATTCTGCTTTTTTTTCAAGTTTTATAGGCTCTTTCAATTTTCTAACTTTGCACAGATATTAAAGAGTTTTTATGATATTGACACAATCTACAAAATATGTTAGTATTTATTGTAACATTTAGTTACACAAATATCACAAATACAATTCACTATAAATAGAAGGAGAGGTGATTTTTAATGGCAACAATTTTAAACAGCACTAATTTTGACAGCACAATTTCAGAAGGAGTTACTTTAGTGGATTTCTGGGCTGAATGGTGCGGACCTTGCAGAATACAGCTCCCTATACTGGAAGAAGTTACTACTGAAATAGGAGATAAAGCCACTATAGGAAAAGTCAATGTCGATATGGAACTTGAATTGGCTCAGCAGTTTGGAATTCAAAGCATACCGACTTTAATATTATTTAAAGACGGAGCCGCTGTTGATATAATGGTAGGAATTCAGTCAAAAGAAGATTTAGTTGAAAAAATTAATAATGCATTATAATTATTACTACAATAGATTTCAGATTTACTCCTTCCCGAAGCGGAAGGAGTCTTTGTATAAAAACCAGAAATAAATATAGAAATGAGGAGGAAACATGTACGATTCGGTTATTATCGGTTCAGGTCCTGCAGGGCTGACTGCAGCTATCTATTTAAGCCGTGCTAAATTAAAGAATATTATGATTAATGGTATGGAACCCGGGGGACAGCTTACAACGACTACTGATGTAGAAAATTTTCCAGGATTCCCTGAAGGAGTTCTAGGGCCGCAACTAGTGGAAGATATGAAAAAACAGGCGGCTAATTTTGGAACAGAATTCTTGCAGACTGTTGTTGAAAAAATAGATTTTGACTCAAAGCCTTTTAAATTATACTTAGGAAATAAGCAGATTATAGAAACAAGAACAGTCATTATATCTACAGGTGCAGAAGCAAAATATCTCGGAATTGAAAATGAAAAGGAATACATCGGAAGAGGAGTGAGTGCCTGTGCTACTTGTGATGCTTTCTTCTACAGAGGGAAAGAGGTCGTTGTAGTCGGTGGAGGAGACACTGCTATGGAAGAAGCAGATTTTCTGACAAGATTTGCTTCCAAAGTAACTGTAATTCACAGGCGGAATCAGCTTAGAGCTTCTGCCATATTACAGGAGAGAGCCAGAAGCAATGAAAAAATCTGCTGGAAATTGAATTATACTCCTAAAAAAGTGATAGCTGATACAAAAGTTACAGGAATAGAACTGATTAATAATGAAACCGGAGAAATAGAAACTTTGAATACTGACGGTGTCTTTATAGCTATCGGTCACAAACCTAATACTCATTTTCTTGAAGGGAAAGTCAGTCTCGATGAAAACGGATATATAATTACAGAAGGAAAATCTTCTTTAACTAACATTCCGGGGATTTTTGCTGCCGGAGATGTTCAGGACAGCATATATCAGCAGGCTGTTGTTGCCGCAGGAAGTGGTGCAATTGCTGCTCTTGATGTAGAAACCTATCTGACAGAAAATAAATAATACTTTTATCAATAAATAAAAAAACAGATTCTCTAATGAACAGAACATACTAAAATATTCATCATAACAGAGAGTCTGTTTTTTATTTATAGCCTATTCTGAAGAATCAGTATAGAACCAAAAACCAGAATAAATCCTATAACTTCTAAAAATGTAAATGACAGTCCAAATAATATTATAGAAAGCAGCGTTGCTAGAGCAGGTTCAAAAGCCGTCAGTATTCCTGCAAGTGAAGAAGAAATATATTTCAGGCTGGATATAAAAATCAGATAAGCAATTGCTGTCCCCAGTATCACTACTATTATAATATTCAATATTGAAACAGGTACTATTTTGCCGTCTACTCTCCAGAAAGGATGTACAATATTTGCGACTATACTTCCTATCATCATCCCCCATCCTACTACAGTCATACTGCTGTATTCTTTTAGAAGCGGCTTTGGCTGAATAGAATAGAATGCTATCATGACTGCCGAAAGAATACCCAGCATTAACGCCTCTGGCGACCATGATAGCTTTGAAAAGTCTCCTTTTGTAGCTATAAGGCTTACTCCAAGAGCTGTTGAAATAAGTAGGACTACTGTAAAAAAAGAAGGGACCTTCCTGCTCTTTAACATTTCATATGTAAATATAAAGAAGGGAGCTGTAAATTGCAGTATAGTCGCAAACGAGACATTACTAATTTCTATCGTCTTAAAGTATGTAGCCTGAACAAGATACATTCCCGCTACACCGAATAATACCGTTCTAAGCCTATTGCTTCTATCTTTAAAAGGTGCAAAGATATCTTTTTTTTCAACAAATTTAACTATCCCTAAAAGCAGTATTCCCGAAACTAATGTTCTCACAGATACCAGCCAATTTGAAGAAAAACCGTAATTCTTGAACAAGATTTCTCCCGAGACCCCTGATATCGACCATAAACTTGATGCCAGACTTGCATAAATAATTCCTTTTATCTTCATAACCTGTAACCTTTCTATCTTATATTCATTTTATATACTTCTATACCTTTAAAAGATTTGAAACAATATATTATACCATATTTAATAATTTCTTTAAATAAATACTGGTATATAGGTATTATTTCTGATATAATTTAAGAGCAAATTACATAAAAGGAACTTATAAGATGAATAGCAATAGCAGAAGAAATATAGATACAGTCCTGGATGAACTGTTCAGTTTCAGGACGGCTAAAAGACGTGAAAATATAGATGATCTGAAAAAAATTTATGCCTTACTTAAAAAACCATGTAAAAATAGCAGAATTATACATATTGCAGGTACAAATGGAAAAGGATCAACTGCATCCTTTATAGAAAACATATTATCCTGTGCAGGATACAATGTATGTAAGTTTACTTCTCCCCATATCATAAGATATAATGAACGTATTGTATTTAATAACGAAATGATTTCTGATGAAGAAATTATTAAATTTTATCATTTTATCATAAAAATATTAAATAAACATTGTCCTGAACATAGCTTAAATTTTTTTGAAATAACCTTTTTTATAGCCTTACTTTATTTTAATACTAAAACCCCCGATTTTGTCATACTGGAAACAGGTCTGGGCGGAAGACTGGATGCAACCAATTCAATTGATTCTGAGATTTCAGTTATTACAAATATCAGTTTTGATCATACTGACATACTGGGAAATACTTTGCAGGAAATTGCCTATGAAAAGGCAGGCATTATTAAGGAAAATAGTCTCTGCATATATTCGCAAAATTCCCCTGAACTGATTTCTGAAATAGAAAAAAGGACTCCTTATTCTATA
The DNA here is from genome assembly GCA_964469865.1 of uncultured Fusobacteriales bacterium. GTDB lineage: Bacteria > Fusobacteriota > Fusobacteriia > Fusobacteriales > Leptotrichiaceae > JAGOWQ01. Next base: position 5,324 of record CAYYAV010000082.1, read on the forward strand.
AATGTTCTGAATGAATATCCTGACTTAAAAATAGAACTGGATAAAAATAACTTCAAGACAGTCGTAACTGTCAATAAGAACAAATTTATTCTCCCATTATTTGGGAAATTTCAGGGATATAATTTTTTACTGGCATATAAGCTCTCCAAAATCTATAATATAGATGACATCACCATTCAGAAAGGCCTATCTAATGTATACTGGCCTGCAAGATTTGAATTTTTCCAAAAAATTCCTCCTGTGATACTAGATGCTGCACATAATGATGATTCTATAAGAAAGCTAATTGACAACCTAAAAGAACTATATAAAAAAGAGGAAATCATCATAATTACTTCCTTACTCCAGACTAAAGACTTTTCTTCAGTCTTTCTACAACTTGAAGAAATTTCTGAAAAAATTTATATAACCTCATTGAAAGATGTAATTTACGGACTTACATCGGCAGAAATTAAGGAAAAAATGCTTTCTCTTGATATTTCCATAGAAAATATTATTTTTGAAGATGATATCCTGTCTGCATACAATGATGCCCTTTCTCATATAAATAAAAACAGTATATACAAGGTTATTGTTATTTGTGGGTCTTTTTATGAAATCTCAAAATTTAGGATTTTAATCTCTGAAACTGGTGCCTAAAAATTATGAGGGCCTATTGCCGCCCTCATACTCCTGATACCGGCTCACAAAATTTCTCTTCCCCTGAATATTCATTATGGCGGGAAAACGACAAACTCTCTACATTCAGACAGCCGTTTTCCTAATCGCCACAATTTCTTATCCTTTCGGGAAATTCTGTAGGCTGGTGTTATTTACTATTTTGTATCTTCACAGTAAAAATATCCTTTATAATTTCTATAACATATATGCCCTCTTTCTTCATTTCCTATTCATCACTTATATAAAGTCTGTCATATAGTTTTGGACATATCTTTTTCATTGATTTAGGTACTTTTTCATTCCATGTGAATTTGAGTTTAGGATAGTCTTTATCTACATATCCTATTCTTTCTTTATATGCGTCAAATTCATCCAGATACTTTTCAAAACTTTCTTCAAATACTTCTAAATTATTTTTCTGACCATATGCATCTACGGCTATAAAGAAAAAGTCTTCATTTTCATAAAAATCTTCTACAAAATTATCTTCTTCAGGCTTATCAATATATTTTATAAGACAGTCATGATTCTTCATTACATCATTGAAAACTTTTTCACCTTTGGAAATCAGCCATAACCTGAAAAAGTCAAAACTCTCTTCTGTGATTTCACCATTTATCAGATATGAAGCACACCACAGCTTTTCCTTATAACTTTCCAGCATTATTTCATCAAGAATAATTCCAAAGCTGAATATTTCCTCTGCCGTTTTTTCTTTCAATTTTTCAGTCAAATAATTGATAACTCCATAATCATCCTCTTTGTATTTTTTTCTGGCATCTTTTATGTAGCTCCAAAAATTTTCCCTCGTCAACTCCAAGTCCATTTTTCCCTCCTTTCATCCATTCTTTATCTATAAGCTTTACCATGTATGTCTGTCTTAAATTTCTGATTTACAAAGGCAATAAATATAGCCACCCATCTATTCCTCCTATTATTGTAGAAGAATATACCGCCATCACGATATGCCCTGTCTTTTTCCCTGTGTTTTCCCCTACTCCCCTGGTTCATATGAACATCGTGCATCCCTTTCCCGTTTTCATATTCTCTTCCAAATACGAATATTTCTATATTATCATTATCTATTCCTTCTAAGACGTTATTTTCTATAATTTCTGTCAAAAATATCTTTTCTTTATCTGAAGCCCTCATTACCTTCATTTTTTCCAGAGGGAAAAGCCTCATTTTAACATAATCCAGTCTAAGTCCCCATTTCCCTTCAGTCACACCCTTCTTCTGGATAAGCATCTCATTCAGAATCTTCTTATTATATCTATAATCTTCATTGTAATATATCCTTAAGTCCGAAGAATATACACGACTGTCATATTCTGTGACTTTTCCTATATTTACTGCTATATCATATATCCTGTCTTTATTTTCTCCTATAGCTTCTATATGATAATGAGCATTTTTATCAAAATCATATCTCTTTCCTACTATTTTTCC
>CAYYAV010000083.1:0-7375 GCA_964469865.1 uncultured Fusobacteriales bacterium
TGATGGTAACTAAGATGGTGGAAGGGGCGGACTGGATAAGAAACAGCCTGAAGGCCTAGATTTTAATTTATTATATGAACAGTAAAGGAGAAGAATTGTTATGGAACGGATAAGAATAGCCAATCTGCCGACAAGAATAAGTAAACTTGAAAAACTCAGCAGGGAATATGGTAAAAATATATACGTAAAAAGGGATGATATGACAGGAACTGAAATTTCCGGAAATAAGGTAAGGAAGCTCGAATATATCCTTGCAGAGGCACAGGATAAGGGAATAGACACATTAATTACTGCCGGAGGAATACAGTCTAACCATGCGAGAGCGACTGCTGCTGTATGTGCAATGTACGGATTAGGATGTCATCTGGTACTCAGGGGCAGACCATCTGAAATAGAGGGGAATTTCTGGATGGACTACATGCTCGGGGCTGAAATACACGTAATAGAACCGGCTCTTTCAAGGGAAGAATATATGGAAGGGCTGTCTGAAAAACTCGTCTCAGAAGGAAAGAGGCCGATGATAATACCGGTGGGAGCTTCAAATGCTACAGGGTCTCTAGGATACGAGGAAGCTTTCTATGAAATACAGGAACAGGAGAAGGAGCTTGGGGTAAAATTTGATGCAATTGCAGTATCAGTGGGATCAGGAGGTACTTATGCAGGGCTGCTTGCCGGGAAAATAAAGGCAGGTAGCGGCATCAGGATTCAAGGGTATGCAGTTGACAGTGACAGCAGGACATTTGAAGAAGAAGTGGGAAAGATACTGGCTGATATGGGAATGGAAAAGACAGGGGAGATTCATATAAATGATTCCTATAAGGGGACAGGCTATGCCTTGAGTCAGGACGAGGAACTGAAATTCTATAAGAAGGTTGCAAAGGAGGAAGGGATTATACTGGATCCGTGCTATACAGGGAAAGCATTTTACGGAATGGTTAATGAGCTTAAAGGAGAACTGAAGCATTGCAGTAATATCCTGTTTATCCACACGGGGGGACTGTACGGATGGACAAAGGCGGACCGCGAAAAGATAATGGAAATATAAAGAAATGAAGGTTTCTGATTTTTAATATATCTGGATTAAAAAGGTTAAGATATCGAATTCAGTAATGATTGATACAGGATAATTATCACTGAAGAAATACTTAGCCTTTTTTCTTTAAAGTGCCGGTAATTAACAGGAATAAACATATATATGATAGCCAGTAATATATGGAATTTTTTTTGTCAGACTTGTTATTTGTTGATTTATCTGATATATTTGTTATAGATATAAACATTAATAGAGAACGATGTTAGGAGAGGAGAAGAAGAGATGGGCCTGATACAGTTTAACAGGGTATACAAACAGTTTGCAGGTGAATATATACTGAAGGATATAAATTTTACAATAGAGGAAAAGGACAAGATAGGTCTTGTGGGAGTCAATGGGGCAGGTAAGTCCACTATTATAAAGATGATACTGGATGAAGAAAGGATAGATGGCTCTGAAGACAATATGAATGAAATAGGAAATATAGTAAGAAATCCTTCAATAAAGATAGGGTATCTTTCCCAGAATCATGAATTTTCAGATGAAAGGAATACCGTGTATGAAGAAATGCTGTCCATATTTGAAGAGGAACGGAGAATCCATCAGGAACTCCTGAAGGTGAATATGCTGCTGGGAAGTGCAGAAGGGGATGAACTGGAGAATCTGATAAATAAGTCTGCAGAGCTGTCTACCCTGTATGAATCTAAGGGGGGATATGGTATAGAATATAGGATAAGACAAATACTCACAGGACTTGAACTGACAGAAGAATACTATAACCTGTATCTTCAGGATTTGAGCGGTGGGGAAAGGACGAGAGTATCTCTGGCAAAGCTCCTGCTGCTGGAACCGGACCTGCTTATACTGGATGAACCTACAAACCATCTGGATCTAGTATCTATAGAATGGCTGGAAGACTATCTGAAAAAATATAATAAGGCATTTCTGCTAGTTTCCCATGACAGGATATTTCTTGATAATGTATGTAACAGGATATACGAAGTGGAAAATAAAAGGCTTTACAGGTATGACGGCAATTTCTCTTCCTTCATACTTCAGAAGGAGATGATTCTGAAGGGGGAAATAAAGAGATATGAAAAGGAACAGGAAAAAATAAGGAAGATGGAAGAATACATCGACAGATTCCGTGCAGGTATAAAAGCAAGACAGGCAAAGGGTAGGCAAAAGATACTTGACAGGATAGAAAGGATGGACGACCCTGTCTTTAATCCCCAGAGAATGAAACTGAAGTTCAGGACAGACAGTGCTACAGGGGATAATGTCCTCAAAGTAAGGAATATAGAAAAGAGCTTTGACGGAAGGGAGCTTCTGAATAATATAAGCTTTGACCTGTTCCGTGGAGAACGGGTAGGAATAATAGGAAAAAATGGTATAGGTAAATCAACTCTTCTAAAAATAATAACAGGAAAGCTTGCTCAAGACAGAGGTGAAGTAGAATTTGGGGCAAGGGTGAAAGTAGGATACTATGATCAGAACCATATGGAACTTATACCTGAAAATAATATATTACAGGAAATAAATACTTCTCTTGGCCTTACTGAAGAATACCTGAGAACTCTTGCGGGAGGCTTTCTGTTTTCGGGAGAGGATGTGATGAAGAAGATAGGAAATCTTAGTGGAGGAGAGAAGGTGAGGGTATCCTTCTTGAAGCTTTATATGGAAAAAGCAAATTTTCTTATACTGGATGAGCCTACAAACCATCTGGATATTTATTCTATTGAAGTCCTGGAAGATGCACTGGAGGACTTTGACGGGACAATGCTTATAGTTTCCCATAACAGACATTTTCTGGACAGCATATGTAATGTAATCTACTATCTTGATGAGAAAGGGCTTACAAAGTTTAAAGGGAATTATGAAGAATATAAGGAAAGCCTTAAAAATTCCAGGTCAGTTTCTACAGAAGACATGGAGGCTAAAGAGGATCAGAAGCTGTCCTACCAGGAACAGAAGGAATTTTCTAAGAGAATGTCTAAACTTAGAAGGGATATACTGAAACTGGAAGAAAAAATGGATGAAATATCTGAAGAGAGGAAAATACTGAGTATAGAATATGAAGATGCAGGGAGAAAAAACGATGTAGGCAGGCTGGTGGAAATTCAGGAGGAGTTTGACAGGCTGGATGAAGAAGAAATATCTAAAATGGAGGAATGGGATAGTAAGAGTCATGAGCTTTCTGAACTGGAAGGAGGATTAATATGAAAAGGATATCGGAAGTTATTGTAATATTGCTTAGTATAGGAATGATGTTATATGGAAACGTAGATATAAAAAAGGGTGCAGGGCATATTAACAGTGATACGGAGAGTGAGGTCAAAAAAAAGAAGAAACTAATAAATCTTTCAGAAGAACAGGACAGGTATTACAGAAATTCTGAAGAATATTTTTCAGAAGGACTTTTCGGAAGTGAATATGTAGGATTTATAAATCTCCCTGAGTGGGAAGATATAAAATGGCTTATTGATATCTATTCTGATACTTATACATTGGAAATATCAGAAGACGGAGTGGATATCTATAGTCTTGATTCTTTTGAAATAAACGACAGGCAAGGACTGAATGATGAAGAGACTGCTAAAAACCTTGTAGAACAGGAATTTAAGAGTTATCTGAGTAAAGGGCATGATAGAAGTAATCTGGAAATCAAGAAGATAGAAGTGTCAGGGTATAAGGGAATGCAGCTGAAAGTAAAAAATATATCGGGAAAGCACATTATCAAGAACATATTTGTCATAGGAAATAAAGTGTATCATGCAAATGCAGAAGGGATTCCTGCTCATATAGACCAGATGGAAAAAGTAATACTTAGTTCATGGAAGCCAGGAAAATAACAGTAGAAATATTTATTTTTGATTATATATAATATATATAATATTACAAAATAAATATATAAAATATAATATAAAAGATACAAAAACAAATAAAAATCTTGACACAAGGCTATAAATATTATAAAATGGATAAGTTATAACTCATAAACTAAATGCTGAAAAAATATGTAAATTAGGTTTACATATTTTTTAGAGTGATTTTGGAGTAAATCGACATGTTCAGAATGGACATGCATTATATTCTATGTATCTAAAATTAAGATATATTTGGAATATAGATTGAAGAAATGAGCTTTTTAAAAGTTTTAGTTTAGAATAATAACGCAGAAAATACTATAGAAAGAATTTGGAAGGAGGAAGCATGCCTACTATTAATCAATTAGTGAGATTTGGTAGAAGTACATCTGAGAAAAAGAAAAAATCGCCTGCATTAAAAGGTAACCCACAAAAAAGAGGTGTGTGTGTAAGAGTTTATACAACTACGCCTAAAAAACCTAACTCAGCCTTAAGAAAGGTAGCAAGGGTTAAACTGGTAAACGGAATAGAAGTTACTGCCTATATCCCGGGTATTGGACATAACTTACAGGAACATAGTATAGTTCTTATAAGGGGAGGTAGAACTAAAGATTTGCCGGGGGTTAGATATAAAATAATCAGAGGTGCGTTAGATACAGCAGGAGTAGTAAACAGGAAACAGGGTAGATCAAGATACGGTACTAAAAAACCGGCAGCAAGTGCAAACTAAAATTTTTAAAAAGTAAGGAGGACGAATAGTGTCAAGGAGAAGAAGAGCTGAGAAGAGAGACGTATTACCTGATTCTCAATATAATGATAAAGTGGTAACAAAGTTCATAAACGGATTAATGAAAGACGGGAAAAAATCAATAGCAGAAGGTATTTTCTATACAGCGTTAAAACAAATAACTGAAGAAACTCAGGAAGAAGGAATTGAAGTATTCAGAAGGGCTATGGAGAATGTAAGACCTCAACTGGAAGTAAGATCCAGAAGAATCGGAGGAGCAACTTACCAGGTTCCGGTAGAAGTAAGAAAAGAAAGACAACAGGCATTGGCTATAAGATGGCTGGTAAGATACACTAGAGAAAGAAAAGAATACGGAATGATAAACAAGCTTAAAAAGGAGCTAATTGCAGCAGCTAATAATGAGGGTGGATCAGTTAAGAAGAAAGACGATACATATAAGATGGCAGAAGCAAACAGGGCGTTCGCGCATTATAAATGGTAATCGGGAAACAGATATGACGCATATAGAAGAGGCGGCTTAAAAGGGTATATATATGAAGGAGGAAATATTGTAATGGCAAGAAAAGTTGCTTTAGAAGATACTAGAAACATCGGTATCATGGCACATATAGATGCTGGAAAAACAACTACGACTGAAAGAATTTTGTTCTATACAGGAGTAACACATAAAATTGGAGAGGTTCATGAGGGAGCCGCTACAATGGATTACATGGAACAGGAGCAGGAAAGAGGAATAACAATAACTTCTGCAGCTACAACTGCATTCTGGAAAAATCACAGAATTAATATAATAGACACACCAGGACACGTGGACTTTACAGTAGAGGTTGAAAGATCATTAAGGGTATTGGATGGAGCTGTTGCAGTGTTTTCAGCAGTTGATGGGGTTCAGCCTCAGTCAGAAACTGTATGGAGACAGGCAGATAAGTACAATGTACCTAGAATGGCATTTTTCAATAAGATGGACAGGGTTGGAGCAGACTTCAACATGTGTGTGAACGATATAAAAGAAAAATTAGGTGGAAATGGTGTACCGATTCAATTGCCTATAGGAGCTGAAGATACTTTTGAAGGTATAATTGATCTGGTAACTATGAAGGAATACCTTTTTAAAGATGAAACTATGGGAGCAGACTATGAAATAACAGATGTAAGGGCGGAACTCTTGGAAGAGGCTCAGGCAGCTAGAGAACATATGCTGGAATCTATAGTTGAGACAGATGATGAACTGATGGAAAAGTATTTTGGAGGAGAGGAAATTTCTGAAACTGAAATACATAAGGCATTAAGAAAAGCTACTATAGAAAGTATTGTAGTGCCTGTGTTATGTGGAACAGCCTTTAAAAATAAGGGGATTCAGCCTTTGTTGGATGCAGTGGTTGCCTATATGCCTTCTCCATTAGATGTAAATGGAGGAATGGTTGATGGTACAGATCCGAAGACTGAACAGCCAATTCAGAGGAAGATGGATGATGATTCGCCATTTTCAGCATTGGCTTTCAAAATTCTTACAGATCCGTTTGTAGGAAGGTTGTCATTCTTCAGGGTTTATTCAGGAGTCTTAAATAAAGGATCTTATGTATTGAATTCTACAAAAGGAAAGAAAGAAAGAATGGGAAGACTGCTCCAGATGCATGCTAACAAAAGAGATGAACTTGATATAGTATATTCAGGAGATATTGCAGCAGCAGTAGGATTAAAAGATACGACAACAGGAGATACGCTGTGTGATGAGTCTAATCCTATAATACTTGAGAAAATGGAATTTCCTGATACAGTTATACAGATAGCTGTTGAACCTAAGACGAAGGCTGATCAGGAAAAAATGGGAACGGCATTAGCTAAATTAGCTGAAGAAGATCCTACATTTAAAGTGACAAGCAATCAGGAAACTGGACAGACACTTATTTCAGGAATGGGAGAGCTGCACCTGGAAATTATCGTAGACAGAATGAAGAGAGAATTTAAAGTTGAAGCAAATGTAGGAAAACCTCAGGTTGCGTATAGAGAAACTATAAATGGAAATGCAGATGTTGAGGAAAAATATGCAAAGCAGTCCGGAGGTAGAGGACAATACGGGCATGTTAAGATTAAAATTGAGCCTAATCATGATAAGGGATATGAATTTGTCAATGAAATTACTGGAGGAGCAATTCCAAGAGAATACATTCCTGCAGTAGATAAAGGTATTCAGGAAGCATTAGAGGCAGGAGTTGTAGCAGGATATCCTGTACAGGATGTAAAAGTTACGCTTTATGACGGAACATACCATGAAGTAGATTCATCAGAAATGGCATTTAAGATTGCCGGATCAATGGCAATCAAGAAAGCTATGAGAGCAGCTAATCCGATATTGCTTGAACCGATTTTCAAAGTTGAAGTAACAACTCCGGAAGAATATATGGGAGATGTTATAGGAGATTTGAATTCAAGAAGAGGACAGGTTTCCGGAATGACAGATAGGAACAATGCTAAAATAATAAATGCACAGGTACCATTATCACAAATGTTCGGATATGCAACAGATTTAAGATCAAAGACACAGGGAAGAGCTTCTTATTCAATGGAATTTGAGAAATACGAACAGGTACCTAATAACATTGCACAGCAAGTTGTAGCTGAAAGACAAGGGAAATAATAATTGATAAATAAAACTAAATGAAACATAAAACAAATAATATGGAGGAAGAGAATAATGGCAAAAGCTAAATTCGAGAGAAGTAAACC
>CAYYAV010000084.1:0-7209 GCA_964469865.1 uncultured Fusobacteriales bacterium
GTTCGGAGACCTTGTAAAGGGAGGAGTAAGTGTAAACTTCTATGGAGCAGATGACGTAGATGTCTCAACCCTTGACAAGTCAGACCTGGAAAAACTTGAGAAGAAGGGATTTGCGGTAACGAAGGACGGCAGTATCTGGATAAACAAGAGTCATGTGGATTCAGGGAAGGTAATAGACTTCAATGAGCTTACCCAGCATGAGATAGGTCACCTGGTATTTGGAGAAGACAGTGAATATCATGCGGAATACATAGGGAAATATTATGGGGAGTATCTGCACGAGATAGCAGATGATGGGTATCTCCATGATAATGAAGGAATAATAGACTATAAGTTCTCCATGCTTACAGATGAGGACTCTGCAAGGCTTAACGGGTATACCCTTGAAGATATGCAGTTCTGGGAACCGACAGGAGATGGCAGGATTGATAGAAGTGTTCAGTACAACCCTTATGCTTCTGAAGTCCAACGGATAAGAACACTCAATAAAATTGATAGATTGGAAAAAATATACAAACCTGGAAACAAAGAAAGAGAAAGAAGAAGAAAAAATATTGAAACACAGGTAAGAAAGAAAAAAATTGCAGAAAATAATAAGAAAAAACCTTTGAATAAAAAAAGTTCTAAAGAATTAGAAGTAGAAATAGCTAAAGAGGTAAATAAAAAATTAAAAACAACAGATATAACAAATATTGAGGAACAAGAAGTAAGGAAGGTGCTCAAAGAAAGTGAAGCAGACAGAAGAATGGGAATTACTCAAAAAGAGAATATGTTGTTTAGAGAATCAGCTAAAAAGAATCCTAAAATGATAGAAGATTATTTTAGAAACCCAAGAAAAGAGAGAATAGATGAACTTAGAATATTGGATTCATATAATCAAAAAACAGGAAAAGGATTAGGTCTAACAGCAAACAAAATATCAGAATATGTATATATAGGAAATGAAGAAATATATAAAGGATTATGGAAAAAATCTCCTGGAGAAATTTATAAAACACCAGGGTTTGAGACAGAGTATAAAGTTCTTGATAGAATAGATATGACATCAGGATTACAGGCAGTTTTGATACAGGAAGAAAATGATAAAAGTAAGAGAAGTGCTATAATTGTATTTCAGGGGAGTTTCCCAGGAATAACAGACAGAAAATCGGATCCAATAAACTGGGATAAAGATTGGTCAAACAATATGGAAAATGTGTCAACTCTTGCAAGTGTGGCATCTGTTCCAAGTAGTTTAATTGGAGGTATGCTCAATGTGGTTGGAAAAGGTGTGAGGGGGACAGGAAATATTATTTCTAATAATTCAGTTATAAAAACATCAGAATACGGAGGAGTACCTTTTGTATTTGAAGATTTATCTATACACATGAATAATGTAGGAAATTATACAGTACTGCCTACAAGTGAAATTGATAAAGAAATTATAGCAATGGGAGATTCAATTGCATATAAATCAGAAGCTGTTGGTTTTTTAGCAAATAAAGAATACTATAAATCTTATGAAAAAAATACTCCTAAACAGTATACAGATAGCTTAAAAGTAGCAGAGATGTGGGAAGCAAAACACGGAGTGAAAATAACAGATGCTCTAGGTCATTCATTAGGATATGGAACAGCAATATATTTGGCTTCACATAAGAACATAAGAGCAGTTGGAGTAGACCCTGCTCCTGTGCGAAATCCAGGACAATATATAAATAATAATAAGATATTAACATTTGTACCAAATAACGGAAGAGCAATGTTGAATTCTTCTATGAAAGACTCAAATGGGGGAATTACATATCGATTTGCTCCATTAATAGGGGTATCGCTTCCAGGAATGAGTAATAAGACGTATGGGTTACCAGCAGTATCAGTAAGAGCTGAAATAAGAAATGAGAAAAAAGATACTCACTCTGCTAACAAAGATTCAGTATTTGAAGAAATACAATATATTCACAAAATGATAGGAGTGGAATAGAATGAAAATTAAATTATTGTTACTGGTCATACTATCTATGATGTGTGTTTGTTCTTGTAGAGATCCTGAAGAAATAACGAAGGATAAAGAAGAAAAAATGTTGGAAGACTATATGGAAATGCTTAGAAAAGATTTTAACCTAATAATGGATAAGGGAAATTATTATGTAAGAGAAGAACAGATTTTAGGTGGAAATTTGATACATAATCCGCCTTCTTATGTTTTATACAGCAACGATATTCCAAAATATAAATCGGAATTTTTCTATAATAGAGAAAAAATACATGTAGAATCTCCACCGACCAAATTTATATTTGAAGGTGGAAGTAAACTGTTCTACACCCTTAGCTATGAGGACCTGAAAGAAGTTCCGTTTTTTAATAAGACAGGAAAATCTAATTTGTTACTTGAAATTATTGATTATTATGGATTAAGACCGTATTTATGGAGTCAACTCATATATGATAAATCGAAAGGAAATGATTTCAAGAAAATAGAAGAAATATTAAAAGAGAACGGTGTAAAGTATGATGAAAAACTCTTTTCAGAAGGGGCTAGAAAATGGGCATGTGGAATAATACCAGAAAAATGGGAAAGTGAGAAATCTGCAAAACTTTTAGCAAGAACAAATACGGTATTAACAGTAATAGATGAGGAATGTGGAAATCAAATAGCAGAAGGAAAGGTGGAAAGGTTAAAGGTATATGGCAAAAAGTTAGAGGAATATTTTTCAAAAGTTAGACATTTTGAAGAAATAGATTGGTATGAGTTTATGAAATTTAATAATATTCATCCAATTATATTAATTAATGTAATTGATTTTCCAAAAGAGAAAGTAGAAAAAATTAGAGATGAAATAAAGCCATATTATAACCATAAAGACTTTACAATTTTATTTTGTTATTGGGTTGAGAACGAAAAAGAGTATGCGAAAAAATATGTATGGTAAAATTATTTTTGAAGAAGTATGGGGAAATAAACTTAATATTAGGACATTCCCTACAAGGGTCAGGAGTTTTTTACGGAGGAGATAGAACGGGGATACCGTCAATAGCGATAGATCCAGCTCCGAATAATATGAAAATGAATAAACCGTATTCTCGTTTAGCATTAATACCAGGAGATGCCTTGTTAAATAGGACAAAAATTCAAAATGATGTGTTAGTTCACTATACAACATTTAGACATTATGGGAAGTTTATACCAACTCCGAGTATAGAGTTTAATAATAATAATAAGATATGGATTTGGAGTAGGAGCAACAGGAGTACCAGCATATAGAAGTAGTACTAATTATAAAGGAGAGCCGATTATTTATTTTAATGTTTCTGATACAAAGAAAAGAGTAAAACAAGAAGATACTGATGATCATAAAATGGATGAGGATTTCAGTTCAGAAATAACAAGAAGAGAAATAGAAGACATTAGCAATATGCTGGTTAGACCTTAGTGAGGTAGATAAGATGAATAAGAAAATATTGATTTGTATTTTATTATTATTTTTTACGATGTATAGTTGTAAGAAGATAAAATAAAAACTAACAGGTGAAAAAGTTTTTACAGAAATTGTAGAAGTTGCTAGGGAAAATAATTTAATATTAAATAAGAGTGACTATAAAGTAGTATTTTTAGAACGAATTTATAATAGTGGGGGATTAACCTATAATGATGTTTATGGTTTAAAAAGAAAAAACTTTAAGTATAAATCAAAATATTTTAAAAGAGATTTAAATTATTATGAATTTACTCAACGTGGTATAAAGGAAGAGAAGGAATCAGAACTTGAAAAAGCATTTTTCTTTAGACTAAGTAGATTAATATAGTCTATTGGGATAAGATAGCTTATTTAAGATGCGTAGATAGGTGTAGTGTTTTAGAATTTGAAAATTATTCAACAATACCACAAAAGAAATGTAAAAAAGAAGATGCTATGACAGCTTACAAGAAATATTTTTATAAAGAAAGGGAGCTAAATAAAATAGACTGGGAAGAGTATATGGAGATTTTTGATTACTATCCAGTATTAGAGTTTGATGCAACAGGAGAAGGAATAGGGAAAAAGGAGGTTATAGAGATAAATAAAAAAAAAGCTCCATACTTTAATAAAAAATTATTACATATTTATGTAAAACTTTAGAAAGAGATTAAAGACTATTCATTTTCAGTGTTGGAAGAAACGTCAGATGGAAGATATATAGTTTATGAAAGTTTAGGAAATCCTGAGGAGAAAGTAAAAATTGAGCAAGAGATTAGGGAAATTCCTGCACCAGATCAAAGTATTTATAAAATATTTAACACAATGGACGATTTATAGGTAAAGGAAAAATAATAGCATCTCATGGAACTATTTTAATAGGTTATGGACCAACAACTGAATTAGCAAATGCAAACAGAGAAGCAAAAAATGGGATGCTTTATGAAGGTGTAATTCAAACAGTGTTTGGCGGAGCGAGAACAGTATCGGCAGGAAGTCTGGCAGTAACAGGCTATGGATCCTGTAAAGCAACAATGGGAGTAGGCTGTGCAGTAGGAACCGTAGGAGCAGTAAATGTAGGAGTAGGATTAAATGAAAGTTTAGTGGGCTTACAAAAAGTAGGATATGCAATGTCAAGTGAAGGTTATCCAATAAAAGGGACAGCATCTCAAGAATATATAAGATTAATGAATAATCAGGGATCTTCAATTACGAGTTCTATGAACAGTGCACCAATATTTAATCCTATTGGCTCAGCAATAATAGCATTAGGTGGAACAGAGCAGGATTATAACGACTTCAGTTTTTTAACGGGAGTGGCGTTAGGAGCGACAGCAACTTATAAGCAATATTATGAAATATATAAGCCATACTATGAAGCATATGCTACATCAAGAATGTATGGGAATCAGGTTAATAATACTAATATAGTAATTCCAGAGACTTATTATAATATAAGGGCGAAAAACGGATATTTAAGTTATGAAAGCCAACAAGTAATAGAGAGAAATACAGGAAATATTATAAACTCAGAATATACTTACACAGCTGGTCGGAATATTCTTATGGATGGAGAAGTAAGAGCGAGAGCTTATTTAACAGAAAGAGGAGGACTCTCAGTTGATAAAATAGACGAAGTAATAAATTCATTTGAAAGGGGAACAATTCAAATAAAAGAAGCAGGAGTACATGAATATGGGATAAGATATTTTGACGTTTTAGAAGGATATAATGGTGCAACAGCTATGGGACAATATTTGAATAATACATTTACTCCGCTAACTAACAGAGCAAACTTGGCATTACCACCTTCTTGGAATAAAGCATATTATATCCAGCAGTGGCAAATAAAACCAGGAACAGTTATATTAACTGGAAAAGTTGGTCCACAACTGGATTATGGTTCTCAATATGTAGGTGGAGCAGTTCAAACTTATATATACAAGCCTTGGGAAGATAACAGCTTAATGATGCCAGACTGGTAATGAAAGGAGAAGAAAGATGTGTTCAGAGATAGATAGAATAAAACGAATAAAGCACTATTCAAAGAAAATATTAAAAATACAGAAAAATAAGAGAAAAGATTAGAAGAGGTGAAAATGAAATGTCAGGAAGCAATTGATAAAATAAATAGCATACTGTCATAAAGCAAAGAAAAAAGAAATGAATATGGTCTTGGCGATGGACATTTTATTGAAATAAAAAAGAATTAAATAAAATGAAACAAATTTTAAATAAAAATGAATACAGACCTATTTATGGACGTTTTATAACAGATTTTCAATGTATTGATAAAAATTTATTAGATTATTTATTAGAAATATCAGACTTTTATGATGAGTATACTTAGGGAAGATAACAGCTTAATAATACCAGATTGATAGGGGATGATAATATGAAATTAACAGAAGAAGAAAGAATAAAAAGAATTGAAAGATTAGCAAATGAGGCTTCAAGAAACTATCCAGTAAAAGAAAAAAGGATATTAGAGGTTGAAAATAAATGTAAGGAGGCAATTGAAAAATTAGATGATATTTTAAGTAAAAATGATAATGAAATAAATAAATTAGGGGTGAGGCGTGAGCATCTAGTTCAAATTAAAAGAGAGATAAAAAAAATGAAACAAATATTAAATAAAGAAGAATATAAACCAAATTACAGTAGATACTTGTTAGATTTTCAATATGCTGATGAAAATTTAACAGATTATTTAATAGAAATATCTAGTTTTTATAAGAAATATACATAATACAATAAGTTTGTTCGATAACCTGAAAATTATATTTATTTTTATTTAGGGTGTATCTGAAAACTATCAAAATGATGAATTTTCCATAAATTTTTTAAAAATCAAAAATAACAAATATTGATTTTTACTAAATCTGTGTAATTAAAAAATATTAGAAATAATATAAATTTTGAGTTTTCAGACACACTTTAATTAAATTTTCAAAAATTAAAGTTTCCGATGGAATTAAAATAAGAGAAAAAGATTAAAAATTAGAAAATAAAAATGCCAAGAAAGATAAAAGAAACAGTAAAATTAAAATGCGAAGAAGTCATAAGAAATATCGAAGAGGAATTGTTAAAACCTGATAAAAAATAACAAAGTATAATTATGAAACTGGAAATTTTGATATTCCAAAAGGAATGTTAGTGTATATAAAAGATGAGCTTGAATCGATGATAAAATATTTAGACAAGATAAAATACTGTCCAAATTATAGATATAATTTAATTGATTATCCTGACATACCAATAAGAAGAGCTGTATCAGAAGCTGAATATTTATATATAAAAAAACTTAGAATATCAGGGCTTCCAAAATATGGAAGCTTCCTGGAAGAAATAAAAGAAAATGGATATTTGAGTGATAATAGCGGAATAATAGACCACGATACTCCCAGGGTTCGGTGGAGAGAGAACAGTAACGGCAGGAAGTCTGGCAGTAACAGGCTATGGATCCTGTAAAGTAACAATGGGATTAGGCTGTGCAGTAGGAACCGTAGGAGCAGTAAATGTTGGAGTAGGATTAAATGAAAGTTTAGTGGGCTTGCAAAAAGTAGGATATGCAGTGTCGACAGAAGGCTATCCAATAAAAGGGACGGCAGTTCAGGAATATACAAGATTAATGAATAATCAGGGATATTCAAGTACAATTCTGTGAACAGTGCAGCAATATTTAATCCTACAGGGAATAGGTTATGCATTATCATCAAAAGGAGATACGTTCATAGGGAGTGCAGTAGAAGAGTTTACTAGGATAAGGAAC
>CAYYAV010000085.1:0-680 GCA_964469865.1 uncultured Fusobacteriales bacterium
TCTAGACATAAAGATATTTAAGTGTTTATCAAAACTTTTTTTCATAAGTTGAACCTCCATTTTTACTATATATTTTCTAATTTATTAATTTTATTTTTTTTATCATAAATCCCAATACATTTAATCATTTAAATACTTTTGCTAAATTTCTGATAAGTTCCTTTCTTTCTTCCTCTGATTTCTCATCAATATCTCCTATATCTGTCTCATCCTCCTTTTCTTTCCTTATATCTGTATCATCTTCAAAATAAATTTTAATGACTGTTTCTTCCTGAAAAATACTAAGGTCTACATCTGTATCCAAAGGTATTTCCTGAATATTTTTTATAAAATAATACATATTACTTTTTTTAGGAAACATCTGCATTATTTTTTTAAATTTTCTTCTTTCATCTTTATTTTTTAGTTCATGTAAGCAGTACCCTATATGAAGATAGTCCTGTTCGGGCTTTAGTACTAATCTTGCCTTTACTGCATTTTCTATTTCAGCAATCAGAAATCTGCTCCTTTTATGATAATATTCCCCTTTTTCATAATATACCCACTTTTCAGGCAAATAGAATCCTATAAATCTACTGTATTTCCCCTCCACTAGATTATTCTCCTCTTCACTAGTAACAGCAAGAACATTTAAAGACCAGTATTCTGAAAAATCATCCTTATAGTATTCATGATCATCT
>CAYYAV010000085.1:690-7107 GCA_964469865.1 uncultured Fusobacteriales bacterium
CCTGTATTTTCGCCATTATTATTTTTATCGGTCTTCTGATTTTCCATTTTAATACCTCCCAAATATTATTTATATCCATTATAATATTCAAAAGGTACATAAAATGTCTCTTTATTTATTTTTTATTTTATTATTTCATAACTACTGACATACTCTCCCTGGCTCCTTATCCACATTTCTGCCCCAAAACTTCCATAGACTTCTATTTCTACAATATGTATACCATTTTCTCCTTTCTGTACCTTTGCTGTAGGGAATCTGTCTAAAACATATTCGATATATCCATTATATTCAAATCTTATTTTTGTCAGCTTTCCTGAATGCATAAACTGTACGTATTTTCTAAACTCCCCATCTTTAAAAGTAGATTTATATGGGATGCTATATTTTTTATTTTTATTCTTTATTTCAGAAATTCTGTCTATCCTTAAAACAGCAGGATATTCCTCCTTATTTTCAATATATGCTATTAAATAAAAATAATATTCCGAAAACATTATTGATAATGGTTTTACGTTATACTTTCTATTTTCATTATTCTTGGTAGTATAATTAATATAAATTAATTCCTTTTTAGCTATATGCTGTGACAGATTCCATATAATGGATAACAGGTTCTTCCCATGCTGTAACGGGATATAATTGAATTCTTCGCTTCGTATTATTTCTTCTACCACTTTTCTATCATTTACTGAAGACTGGTTAACTAATTTTTTTAGGAGCTGCTTAACTTCCTTCTTATTAAAAGCTCTGCTCTCAAGTATTATTTTGCTTATGGCTAGGATTTCCTCATTCGTAAAATTATTTTCATCACTGTTTTCAAGGTAATATCCTTTTTTCATTTTTGAATATTTTATTTCAGAATGACTTTCTTCTAAAAAATAAGTTTTTAATATATTAATATCTCTTTGTATCGTTTTTATGTCAACATTAAATTCATTTTTCAGGTCACTTCTATTTATTATTTCCTTCTGATAAAGTCTTTTCATTATTTTTAGTATTCTGACTGATTTTTCTTCAGCTCCTTCCATCTTTTTCACCATAACCAGAACCTCTTTCCATCTAATTTTCAATCTTTTATTCTAATTATACCCCTATTTCTATATTTTTCAAATCATACATCCTATACACCTGCCTCCCAATATTTTATTTTTCCTATTATAACATCATCATAGGACTGATAATGTTTCTTTACAAAAAAATCTATTATTAAAAAAAATTGCTACAATCATGTAAAACAGTCTTCTTAATGTGGCGGCACTATTTTTAATATCCTGTTACACTTTTTACAATTTCCATACTTCCACCGATGCCTTTACATTATCATAGTAATTCTCTACAAGAAGAGAAGTAAAAAATATATCCAGGATATAATTTATAACTGTTACTGAAGATAAGATTTCCATACTTAGGATATGGTGTTTTCTCATACTATTTATTTCTATATATTCTGAACATAACTCCCTAAATTCACCTGCTATATTTTCTGCTATTCCTATTATATACACTCCTCTTCTTCTCAAAAGTTTTGCAGCCTTTATTACATAGGGATTGTTTCCTGTCAACGATATCATTATTGCAACATCTTCCTTCCCCTTTTTACTGGATGCTATATAATGCTCATTTATCCCGTCATAAGCTTCTGACTCTATTCCCAGAGTCATAAATTTGAATGCTGCAAGCTTTGCTATAAGCTGTCCTATTCCAACTCCATACAGTTCTATTTTTTTTAGCTCTTTTTAATTTTTCTATTACTTTTTCCATTACAGTATCATTTAAAGAGATTTTAATATTTTGAATATTTTCCCCATAAAAAGCAGGAAGTATGTCCTTTATCTCTGCATATTCAGTATTGCTGTTTATAGGTTCCTCCCCTATAAGCCTACTTACCTTGCTGAGTTCAGCATATTCCTTATCTATGGTTCTCTGAAATTCCCTATATCCTTTAGTACCCAATTTTCTGCAGAGTCTCATTATAGAGGCTTTACTCGTAAAAGTCTTTTCAGCTAATTCATCTGCTGATATTCTTATAATTTCAGAAATATTATTCAGAATGTACGTAGCAATCCCTTTTTCATTGTTTGTAAATTCTTCCATATTTTCCAGTTTCTGTATAATCATCTTTCTATCCTCTTTTTTTGCCGTTATTTTTATTTTTATATTATTCTATTTATATTCCATTTATTAAAATTTTCCATTATATTTATAATATTATTATACTATATTTTTATAAAATTAAGAATAAAATTTCGTATAATTTCCTGTCTATATCTCTTTGCTTTTTTTCTCTATATTTGATATAATATAACAAACGTTATTCAATAATATAGCTATATATAAGAATCAGAGGAGTTTTAATGTTTAGCCTGTTTAAAAAATTAAAGATGAATATGGTATCAGGAATAATAAGCAGCATCATTCCCGATATAAAATTCAGCCTGTCCATTGATTTTTCATTTCTGGATATCGATAATCTCAGCATAGATAAGAAATATGTGGATCTTCTGATAAGGAAATTTGAAAAACTTAACCTGGAAAGCTGTATAAACTTTATGACAAATGATGTAAGGATAAAGATAATTGAAAAATTCAAGCAGTTTCTCAATAACATCATCCTTCTATATGCATCATTTACAGGTATTCTGTTCAACTATCACAGTATACCTGCTAATATTAGGATTACACGTGCCCCTCCATACCTATTATAATTTTATAAAAATTTATAATATTTTTAGGAGGAAATCAAATGAGAGAATTAAAAAAAATAAAAATAGGAAAATATGAAATAGACAAACCTATCATCCAAGGTGGAATGGGTGTCGGAATCAGCTGGGACCAGCTTGCGGGAAATGTATCTGCAAATGGCGGTCTTGGCACAATAAGTGCTATATGTACAGGATATTACCAGAAAATGAAATTTATAAAAAAGGAAGTTAACGGAAGACCTTTAGGTACTGAAAATACTTACAGCAAGGAGGCATTAAATGAAATTTTCAGAAATGCTAGAAAAATATGTGGAGACAGACCACTTGCCTGTAATATATTACATGCTATAAATGACTATGAAAGAGTTGTCAGAGATGCTCTGGAAGCAGGAGCGAATATAATAGTTACAGGGGCAGGCCTTCCATTAGAGCTTCCAAAATTAGTCGCAGATTATCCTGATGTAGAAATTGTTCCTATCGTTTCTTCTGCAAGAGCTTTGAAAATAATCTGTAAAAGATGGAAATCAGCAGGGAAAATGCCTGGAGCTGTAATTGTGGAAGGTCCTAAAAGCGGAGGGCATCAGGGTGCAAAATATGAAGAACTGTTTCTTCCCGAACACCAATTGGAAGCTATTCTCCCACCTATAAAAGAAGAACGGGATAAATGGGGAGATTTCCCTATTATTGCTGCAGGTGGGATATGGGACTATAACGATATTCAGAAAATGATGGAGCTTGGTGCAGATGCCGTTCAGCTCGGAACAAGATTCATAGGGACTCATGAATGTGATGCAAGTCCTATATTAAAACAGGTATTAATTGATTCTAAGGAAGAAGACATAGTCATCGTAAGTTCTCCTGTAGGATACCCGGGAAGAGCTGTCAAAACTAACCTTGTAAAGACATTGAATCCAGAAACTGCAAAAATTTCATGTATAAGCAACTGTATATTTCCGTGCAACCGTGGAGAAGGGGCAAGACGTGTCGGATACTGTATCGCAGACAGTCTCGGAGATGCTTATCTGGGACGTCTACAGACAGGGCTCTTCTTTTCAGGGGCAAATGGATACAGAGTAAAGGAACTTGTCTATGTGAAGGATCTGATAAATGAATTAATGACTCCTATAATATAATAATTCCAGTTAAAAAATAGACATTAAAAAAATATTTTTATTAATCCATTTAACTTTTCAGGATGACATAAAAATATTTTTTATTTTATAAGGAACTCCATTATCTCCTTCTTATATTTCAAAAATTTTTCTGACAAGAGGATTTCTTCGTTATCTTCATGCCTGTTTATATTTATTTTCATTTCCTTTACTATTTTTCCGGGCTTCCCTGACATTATATATATCCTGTCTGACGTGAGCACTGCTTCGTCAATATCATGAGTGATAAATAGTATGGATATATTCAGCTTTTTTACAATATCAAGGTACCATGTATGCATTTTATGTTTAGTTATGGCATCCAGTGCACTGAAAGGTTCATCAAGCAGGGCTATTTCCTTGGAAAACATATATGTCCTAAGAAAAGCAGCTCTTTGCCTCATTCCCCCTGAAAGTTCTTTAGGATAACTATATTCCGTTCCTTCGAGCCCGAACTGTCCAAAATATTTCTGTGCTTCTTTTCTTGCACGCTTCTTATTTTCTCCTTTTAAGATTAATGGAAGGCTTACATTATCTATTATAGTCTTAAAAGGTAAAAGCAGGTCCTTTTGAAGCATATAACTTATTTCTCCTGATTTTCCTGTTATATCTATGCCTTTTAACTTTACACATCCCTTATCCGGAGATATAAGCCCTGCTATTACATTAAACAGTGTTGTTTTTCCAACCCCACTGGTTCCCAATATGGATACAATTTCTCCTTCATTCAGGTTTACTGAAATATCTTCTATTACCGGCTTATCATCGTAAATAACTGTTATACCTTCTGTTTTTAGCTTACTTCCAGACACAGGCCTTATTCCCCCTTCGCTTTTTTATTCTTATATCCTGAAACTATTAAGTTTTACTACTTTAAATAATCATTGCTGAAACCATATCCTTCAGGTATTTTTTTGGATATAAGACCGTTCCCGTACAGCCATGCATAAAATCCATCCCAACGTTCCCTGTCTATTGTCCCCCACTCAGCAGCTTCTGCTTTATATTTGTCAGCCAACCATTTCTGACTTTCAACTGCCAGTTCATATTTCAATTCAGGAGCATTCTTTATAAGGATTTCAGCAGCCTTTTCAGGATTAGAAATAGCATATTCATATCCTCTTCTTATCGCTCTTAAGACTTTTTTTGCCTCTTCAGGATTATTTTTCAGATAACTGTTATTAGCAATTATAACAGGACTATAATAATCCAGTTCCTTTCCATAGTCAGCAAAATTCAGGAATTCAGTCTCAAGTCCTGAAAGTTTTGTAGCAACTCCGTCCCATGCATAATAAACCCATACTGCATCTATATCCGTCTGGAGGGCTGTTACAACATCAGTTACTGTATTAGGGATCATTTTTACTTTAGTATAGTCTCCGCCATCATCAGTTATTATCTTTTTCAGAATAGCCTTTTCTATTTCATCATCCCACGTGGCATATTTATGATTTTCAAGTTTCCTTGGACTATCCACCCCTTTACTTTTCAATGATATTATTCCTGAAGTATTATGCTGTATTATTGCTGCAACTGCTGTTACAGGAACAGGCGTATCTGAAGAAAAGGATTTCGCTAAGGTATCCTGAAAGCTTATTCCGAACTGTGCCCCTCCCGCACCTATGAGTGCTGTTGTACTTCCTTCAGGCGGCTGGACTATTTCTATATTCTCTATGCCTTCCTCCTTAAAATATCCCAGTTCCTTAGCTACAAACAATCCAGTATGATTCGTATTAGGAGTCCAGTCCAATACTATACTTACTTTCTTTGAAGGAACTTCTTTTCCGTTTCCTTTTGCCATATTCCCATCCTTATCCTGATTCCCCTTATTATTACAGCATATTATTACAGCTGCTATTAAACCTGATAACAGTATTTCCAGAATTTTCTTCATTTACTTTCCTCCTTATTTTAAAATATATTATCACCCTTCAGTATCTAACTCCTCTTCTCTTTTTCCCACGGCATGCTTATCTCCTGTATTTTCTTTACAAGATACATCAGTACCAGGCTTATTGCGGATATAAAAAATATTACGGCAAACATCTTATCAAAAGAATATGATTTTCTCACTCTCGTCATATACACCCCTAAACCATCAAAGCCTCCCAGCCACTCAGCTACTACTGCTCCAATAACTGAATATGAGACTGATATCCTCAGTCCTGCAAAAAAATATCCTGTAGCACTTGGAAGCTTTACATGGATAAAATTCTGCAAAGGTGTTGCACCCATTGTCTTCAGAAGATTCAGAGCATCTCTGTCAGCTGACCTGAATCCATCTAGAAGGCCTACTGTAATGGGAAAGAACGATGTAACTACTATAAGTGTAATCTTAGGCAGCATTCCGTATCCGAGCCATAATACAAGAAGAGGGGCTATGGCTACTGTAGGAACCGTCTGTGTTATTACAAGCACAGGGTATATTGCCTTATATGCCAGTTCAAACCTGTCCATTATAATCGCCATGATAAACCCCGTAATTATTCCTATTACAAGACCTAGAAAAGCTTCTATAAGAGTAAATCCTGCATGATGCATGAGTAGGGGAAAATCATTGA
>CAYYAV010000086.1:0-3828 GCA_964469865.1 uncultured Fusobacteriales bacterium
AGTTATTTTACCATATATTATTTAGAGGTTTACACAAAATTTTTTACACACCCTTTTAATGATTTTAAAAGTATTTTTTTATTTATTTTAATTTTTTAAGAACTTCTTCTTTCAGCTTAGAAAAAGCCCGCCCCCGATGGCTGACCCCTTTTTTTTCATCAGGAGATGCCTGTCCAAAAGACTTTCCTAATTCATAGCAGAAAAATACCGGATCATAACCAAACCCATTATTCCCATCTCTTTCAAATAGAATCTCTCCTTTCACTTCTCCTCTATATGACTGAACTTTCTCTGACGGGAAGGCTATACTGACTACAGATACAAAATATGCTCCCCTTTCCTTTTTATCCACATTTTTCATCTCTTCTAGAAGCTTATCGATATTTGAATTATCATTAGCATTTTCTCCAGAGTATCTTGCAGAGTATATTCCTGGAGCGCCATCTAGATAGTCCACACATAGCCCTGAATCATCCGAAACAGTTATAAATCCAGTATATCTGGCAATTTCAACAGCTTTTTTTTCAGAATTTTCTTCAAATGTATTTCCATCTTCTTCTATATCAGGTATATCAATATTATCGAGGATAGAGACAACTTCTATATCCATATCTTCTGTTAGCTTTTTAAAATCTTTTATCTTACCTTCATTTCTGGTAGCAAGTAATATTTTCATTTCAAATTTTCTCCTATTCTTTAACTTTTCTATATTTTTCAAGATTCCTTTTTATAATTTCATTTACTATTTCATTAATATTTTTTTGATCTTCATAAGAAAATTCTTTTAAATCTAATGGGCTGTCAACAATTATTTCAACATTTTTATTACTATTTATTTTTAGGCTTTTCTTGCTCTGTATATCATATGTTCCAGATAAAGTAACCGGAACTATTCTTACTCCGGAATCTGTTGCCAATTTGAAGCTTCCTTTTTTGAATTCCCCGACATTTCCATCTTCACTTCTACTTCCTTCAGGAAATATTACATAAGAATATCCGGCTTTGACTTTTTTTACAGCTTCTTTCATATCCTTCATTCCTTGACGGACATTCTTCCTATCCAGAAAAATACAGTTCAGTGCCTTCATCCACCATCCTATTAATGGCCATTTTTCCATTTCTTTTTTTGCAATAAATGCAAAATCCATAGGTAGATAACCTAACAGGGCAGGTATATCAAGATTACTTTGATGATTTGAAATAAGAATTACCGGTTCTCTACTTGCTCTTATCTTATTTATCTCTTCTTCACAGTTATTAGCATAAATTACCCTTACTTTGCTTCCTGAAGCCCATATCAGATTCCTTCCCCAGTTTTTCCCTACCTTACGGGTAAATATATACTTATCTAGCCCTTTTTTAAATAATGTAACAGGATATCTAAAAAACAATCCATATATAAATGTTCCTACTAATATAAAATGGTAAAATACTGTTCTCATCTTATTCTCCTTCCATATCAAAGAATTCAGTTCTTCCCTTATATTCTTTTATTTTATCTAATATTTTACTCAGTTCAAATCCCTGTCTCAACAGATACTGAATTAATTTTTTTTCTTCTTTTTTCAAATTTCTTAAAATTAATTTTTCAAGCTTCTCTTCCTCAAGAGTCTTTTCTTCAGTTTTTCTCTCATTTTCTTCAATGTAGTTGTATGCATTTTCTATAGTCTCTCCATCAATGCCTTTCTGAAATAAAGAAATATACATCCTATGTTTTCCATATTTTCTATTTCTGATATATGATACTGCATAATTCAGATCATCTATATAACCTAATTCTTCCAATTTTAGGACAGCTTTCTCTACCATAGCCTCATTCCAGTATTTTTCCTTCAATTTTAAAGATATCTCCTTTTTTGTACGGTCTCTCAATGAAAGAAGGAATATTCCTTTTTCAAGAGAAGCCTCATATGAAATATTATCATAGAGGCTTTCTATATTTCCATTAACTTTTAAATTATATCTCTGTCTTATTAAAGGAGTTATATCCATTATTTCCTTTGTAGACAGATATATTTTATTCTTTTGAATTCTTTCTATAATCATTATTCAATAGCCATTTCTTCAGAATCATCTTCTATTTTTGCTTTTTTTCTTTCGGTTTTTATCTTTTCTGGTTCTATGGCTTCTGGTTCGTCTTTAATTTCTTCATTTTTAGGTTTTATAGCTTCCAATACTTCCGACTCAATTTTTGAAAAAAGTTCTTCGTTTTCCATTAATATTTTTTCAACATTAATTCTTCCCTGTCCGAGTCTCTCATCTCCATAACTGAACCATGCACCGCTTTTGGCAACGATTCCTAAATCAATAGCTGTGTCCAGTACTTCCCCTCGTTTAGAAATCCCGATTCCATACATTATATTGAACTTCGCTTCCTTAAATGGAGGTGCAACCTTATTCTTAGTAACTTTTACCAGAACCTCGCTCCCTACAACTTCATCACCCTGTTTTACAGAGCCTGTCCTTTTAACTTCCATTCTTACCGTAGAAAAGAATTTTAATGCACGACCTCCTGAAGTAGTTGTCTGTACACCCGGAACAAAAGAAAATCCACCTATTTTTTCTCTTATCTGATTGATAAATATCATCACGGTATTTGATTTCGATATACTTCCTGTCAATTTTCTCAGTGCTTTTGACATTAGCCTTGCCTGCAATCCCATCTGCTGGTCTCCCATTTCTCCATCTATTTCAGCTTTTGGAACTAGTGCAGCTACAGAATCAACTACTATTACATCCATAGCTCCGCTTCTTACCAGCATATCTGCTATTTCCAGTGCCTGCTCTCCAGTATCTGGTTGAGATATCAGAAGCTCATCAATATTTACTCCCAAAGCTTTAGCATATACTGGATCTAATGCATGCTCAGCATCTATAAATGCAACTACTCCTCCTTCTTTCTGTGCTTCAGCTATTACATGTAATGCCAGTGTTGTTTTCCCCGAAGATTCTGCACCATAGATTTCTACTATTCTCCCTCTTGGAACACCACCTATGCCCAACGCTATGTCTAAATTTAAACTTCCGGTAGAAATAGACTTTACATTCATCTTCTGATTTTCTCCGAGCTTCATTATAGATCCTTCTCCATATTCTTTCTGAATCTGTTTCAGTGCTAGTTCTATTACTTTTTCCTTTTCAGACAATACCTTTGTACTTTTTTCCTCTTCTGCTTTTTTTCTGGCCATTTTATTTCTCCTAACTTTAATTGATTTTTAAATTCCTTTTTTTATTAATCCACATTACTGTATCTTTTATTTTTGAATCCCTCAATTAATAATTCACCCCCTTCCTATTATAATATTATATCAAAAATTTCTAAAAATAAAAAGAGCTACAGCTCTTTTTATAAATTTATCCTATTTCATTGCTTCTACCTGTTTCAATAATTCTGAAGCACCCTGAACTTTATTAGCCACTGCTTCTTTTAAAATAGATATTGCTTCTGCCTTCTTGCCTACTAAGGCATATACATGACCTAAAGGTAGTTTGGCCTGATTATCCTTGTCTTCATTTATAGCTTTTTTCAGATATTTTTCTGCTAAAGTTCCATTACCTAAGTTTGCAAAAGCTACTCCTAAATTCCTGTTCAGTTCTTTTGCCGGAACAATAGCTTTTAATTCATTATAAGTTGAATTAATCTTTGCAGTATTGTTTTGAACTTCATATAATCCTAACAGTAATATCCTTGTATCAGCATCTTTAGGATTGATTGATGAAGCTTTTTTCAGATATTCTTCAGCTTTAGCTGCATTGTTATTTTGTAAATAGTAACTCCCTAGCATTGTTAAGATCGGAAGAGCACACGTCTGAACTCCAGTCACAGCG
>CAYYAV010000086.1:3838-7093 GCA_964469865.1 uncultured Fusobacteriales bacterium
ACACTCTTTCCCTACACGACGCTCTTCCGATCTCTAGCATTGTTAATGCCTCAATATCCTTATTTCCTGTTTTTGTATTCATATCAAGCAGTATTTTTTCAGCTCCTGCAGGATTATTGCTATTTATTTCTATCTGTGATAATAGATAACCTGCTGGTACGATAGCTACCGGAGATAGGTTATAAGACGTCTGCAGATATTTTTTTGCCTGTACAGTATTGTTCTTTGCCAGATAATACTGTCCAATATTATAGTTAACTTCTGATTTGTATTCTGTATTTGTTGATTTCATTGCTGTATTATATCTGGCGTCTCCTTTTGACTGCATCTTATTATCAAAATAGAAAATTATTAAACTTGATGTAGTATCAACATCATTAGATCCTGCCTTATTATCAGCCCATTCTATATACTTCTGTGCTTCAGAAGTTTTTTTCTCATTTAATGCTATAGTATACAATAATCTTGCCGCTTCATCCTTTTCAGGTGCGTTTGATGTATTATCATTCCAGACCATTTCTAAATATTTTTTAGCATTCGATAGATTTTTATTCTGCAGATAATAAGCTCCTAACTGGAAATTCGCTTTTATTGTATATGTCTTGTCTCCTGAACTTGATACGCTTTCTAATAATTTTACAGATTCTGCTATCTTATTATTTTTAGCTAAATTTTCTGCATTTGTATAATCTGTTTTTGCATCTGCAAATCCTATGGCACCTGATATTACAACTCCCATAATTAATAATATTTTTTTCATATTTCCTCCTATTTTCTTAATTCCTCTACTATCTCTGTTTTAGAAGCTGTCTTATCATCTACATTTTTTATTATTTTTGCAGGCATTCCAGCTACTACTACATTCTCAGGTACATTTTCAGTTACTACTGCACCTGCTGCAACTACCGATCCTTTTCCTACTCTCACACCTTCTAGTACTACAGCATTGGCTCCAATGACTACTTCATCTTCTATTACTACCGGATCAGCTGAAGGTGGTTCGATAACACCGGCAATTACTGATCCAGCTCCTATATGACAGTTTTTTCCGATTCTTGCTCTTCCACCAAGTACAACATTCATATCTATCATTGTAGCCTCTCCTATTTCAGCTCCTATATTTATAACTGCTCCCATCATAATAACAGCTTTATCACCTATAGTGACTTTATCTCTTATTATTGCACCCGGCTCAATTCTTGCATTTATATTTTTTATATCGAGTATAGGTACTCCAGAATTTCTTCTGTCGTTTTTAAGATAATAATTTGTCAATTTATTTTCATTAATTATCCTTTCTATATCCATCCAGTCGCCAAACACTACCTTAAGTCCTTCCTTTCCTATAACTTTACAGGAATAAGAATCCTTTATTTCCTGATCTGTATACAACTCAACTGGAGTCTTTTTTTCAGCATCAGCTATATACTGAATAATTGCTTTTGATTTTTCCAACTCTGTCATTATTTTATACTCCTATCTTTAAACTTTTATTTATTATTACTTTTATCTTTATCCTATTATGCCAAGAACATCTTTCATGGTGTATTTTCCTGGTTTTTTATCTTTCAAATACATTACTGCCTTTACTGCACCATCAGAAAACATTTTTCTTGAAAGTGCCTCATGCCGTATTTCTATAATTTCATCATTCTTTGCATAAATCACAGTGTGCTCTCCAACAATATTTCCGGCTCTTATAGCATGTATTCCTATTTCTTTTTCTGCTCTCCTGCTATATCCTTGCCTTCCATAAATAATATCATACTCCTCTTCCAGATTTTCCTTTATCTTTTCCATAATAGTCATAGCTGTACCGCTTGGAGCATCAATTTTCCTATTATGATGTTTTTCAACAATCTCAATGTCAAAGTCTTTTAACATTCTAGTTGCATAAGCCACTATTTCATTTACCACTGTTATTCCAAGAGATGTATTAGTTGCTTTAATTATAGGAATTTCTTTAGAAGCTTTTTCTATTTTTTCTTCCTGTTCTACTGTATGTCCGGTTGTTGCAATAACCAAAGGAACTTTTTTAGACAATGCTCCTTCCAGTACATCATCTATTAAACTGAAATGCGAAAAATCTATAATTGCATCATAATCTGCCTTTTCACTTTTCAGGTTTACAAAATCCCCATTTCCTAATGGATCTACATACCCTACAAATTCATTTTCAGAATTTATTATGGATTCTTTTACATATTGTGCCATAACACCTGCACCATAGACAATTATTTTCATTTTTAACCTCTTAATTTTTAAGACTTCTCGTATTATATTATTTACTACTTTATTTATACTTTTGTACTTCTTATAATTTTCTTAATAATATAAAACTGATTTCATAAATCCATTCAAATCAGAATATTTAAGGATAAAACAAAATCAGCTTTTATACTATTAAATATTTATTTTACTTTATCAGGAAATTCCTATTCAATATTTATTCAGATATTCAGGAACTTCTAGTTCCAGTCATTATCAGTCTATCCGGCCTAGCTTTTCTTATCTCCCTTTCAACCAGATTTTCAGAAGCTCCGACTTTTAATAATCTTTCCAGTATCTCAACTACAAATTCATCATCTTCGTTATTAATATGGGATCCAGATAATTCCAAAAATTCAGTATTTTCAGGAGTAGGAATAGGGCTGTTTATATATTTTATAATCTGGTTAGTATTGTAATCTTCTTTTACAGTTCCCCATAATAAGTCCAGATTATCCGATAATTTATCAGAGGGAGCTACCGCTATATTTGAATGGGCTACTTCAGAAAAATTACCATATCTATCTTCATATCCTATAAAAGCTTCATAACTATCATTGGTGTCTACATCTCCTATATAATAAGAGCCTAATCTTTCGTGTCTTATTATCTTCTTATATTCATGTCCATCTTTAAATAATTTTATTACTATGTTGTCTATTATATCATCATTATTTTCTGACAAATGCTTGAAAGTATCTTCCCTGATTTCCCAGTATACAAATAGTGTAGTAGGATTTTTAGGCATCAGGATAACCTCATCAACAAAATATGAAGCCGGTAACGGTGCCCTGTCAAAAAATATGTCTTCTAACTGAGATTCTCCTTCATATTCTGCTCCTTTTGAAAATTTAGATTTATTTATCTCCGTCTCTGTTTCTCTTTTTCTTATTTCATCTTTTGTTATGCCCTTATAGTTAAAGAACAGTTCCTTTTCTTTATGATTTTTAAATCTATACATCTTTTTCAATTTTCTAATCAACTTTT
>CAYYAV010000087.1:0-6962 GCA_964469865.1 uncultured Fusobacteriales bacterium
GGCAAATCTTTCCCTATGTGACATTATAAGGATAGATCATTTTAGAGGATTTGAATCATATTGGGCAGTTCCTTTCGGAGATAAAACAGCAGAAAACGGACAGTGGGTAGAAGGACCTAAAATGGACTTATTTAATGCCATCAAGAATGAACTTGGAGAACTTCCTATTATTGCTGAAGATTTAGGAAATCTTACTCAGGGGGTTATAGACCTGAGGGAAGCTACCGGTTTTCCTGGAATGAAAATTCTAGGTTTTGCCTTTGATTCAGGAGAAGAAAACGACTATCTCCCTCATACTTATACAAGAAACTGTGTTGTCTATACAGGAACTCATGACAATGACACGCTGAGAGGATGGTTTGATAAAGCAAAGCCTGAAGACAGGGAATTTGCCATGAATTACCTGAATTCCAGAAATGAATCAGAAATCCACTGGGATGCTATAAGATGTGCATGGAGTTCTGTTGCTGATATAGCACTTGTTCCTATTCAGGATTTCCTGGGTCTAGGAAGCGAAGCCAGGATAAATACTCCAGGAATTGCATCAGGTAACTGGCAATGGAGGCTAAAGCCAGAAGTACTTACAGATGAGCTTGCCGAAAAAATAGCTAAACTTACAAGGATTTACTCAAGATAAAAACATTAAAGAATACATTTATAAAATTTTTAAAATTCTGTAAATGTATTTTTTTCATTTTTGTAAAACTTTCTTTTATTTTATTGTCATTTTTGTAATTTTAATATATAATATATTAATGATATACGGAAAGGAAAATACTAATGAGTAAATATAAAGAAGTATATAGTGATATAAAAGAAAAAATAAAAAATGGTCATCTTAAATCCGGTGAATTTCTTGAAAGTGAGTCTGAACTTGCACAAAAATATCTTTATTCTAAAGACACAATAAGAAAAGCTCTTTCTATGTTGGAACTGGACGGATATATTCAAAAGGTTAAAGGTAAGAATTCTCTAATTCTAGGACATGGACGCCTTAAAAATACATATCTTTCTTCCATCCAGACTTCTTCTGAACTCAATAAAATGGAAGAACTTGATATAAAAACAAATCTTATAAGTCTTTATATTGTCCAAGGGGAAGAGGAATTAATGGATATTTTTAATGTTTCTGAAGATTCTGATTTTTATAAAGTAGTCAGGACACGTTCCCTAGACGGTGAAAGAATAGAATTGGATCACCTTTATTTTGATAGAACCACAGTACCTTTTCTAAATAAGAAAATCGTTGAAAAATCTATATACGAATATCTTGAAAATAATCTGAAATTAAAGATATCTCATTCTCGAAGAGAAATCAAATTCAGATATGCTAATGAGGATGAAAAACAGAATATGGATCTGGGAGATTATAATATGGTAGTAGTCATAGAAAGTCTAACCTATCTCTCTAACGGAAATCTGTTTCAATACGGAAGTACTTCTTACCGACCTGACAAATTTACTTTTACTACGGTTGCAAAAAGATAATTAGATAAGGAGAGTTACCCTGATATGAGAATTTTAGTTATTGAAGATGAAAAAAATTTGAATGATATTATAGTAAAAAAACTTAAAAAGGAAAAATATGGTGTGGATAGCTGTTTTGATGGAAAAGATGCTATTGACTATATAGTTGCAGCAGAGTATGATGTTATCATACTAGATATTATGCTTCCAAATTTAAACGGATTTGAAGTCCTGAAAATTATCCGTTCGAAAAAAATTAATACTCCTGTACTTCTTCTAACTGCAAAAGACGGAGTTGAAGACAGAGTTCACGGGCTAGATCTGGGAGCAGATGACTATCTGATAAAACCTTTTTCATTTGATGAGCTGTTAGCGAGAATAAGAGTATTGCTTAGAAGGAATTCTTCAAATGCCAATGCAGATAATATATATAGAATAGCTAATTTGACTGTAGATATCAATTCAAGATCTGTTTTCAGAGATGATAGAAGTATAAAGCTTTCTACACGTGAATTTACCATTCTGGAGTATCTTGTAAGAAATAAAGGGAAAGTACTCTCAAGGGACAGTATAGAACAGCACATATGGGACTATGATTATGAGGGTGGAACAAATGTCGTTGATGTGTATATCCGATATCTAAGAAAAAAAATTGATGATGGCTACTCTCCAAAATTGATTTATACTGTACGTAATATCGGATATGTAATGAAGGTGGAAAATGAATAGCTTCATTATAAATTTGAAAGAAAATCTGAATAACAGGCTATCTATAAAAATTAAAATCACTTTATGGTATATCCTCTTAATGACAGGATTAGTTATTTTATTTTTAAGTGTTATATTATATATAAGTAATAACCTTGTAAGAAATTCGGCTTATACTAATCTAAAAAATATTGTAGATAAGAGTTTCTTACAGGTCACTTATAAAAATCAGGAACTTGAAATTGACAATGACCTTGAAACATTAACAGGAAATATACAGCTTTCCATTTTCAATAAAGATAAGGAATTTATTTATGGAAATTCACCTCTGAATTTTGATTTTGATGATACACTGACAGATAATGACAAGATTAAAACTGTAAAAAATGAAAATAAGAGATGGTATATTTACGAAAAAAGAAAATTTTATAACGGGTATGGTGATTTATGGATCAGGGGAGTAGTTGAATCTTCAGCCATTGAATACACTCTTGAAACAATTATTTTTATTTCTTTTATATCCTTGCCTTTTTTTCTATTTTTTTCAGGTCTTACGGGATATATTATTTTTAGCAATTCCTTCAAACCAATTGAAAAGATTAGAGAAGCTGCACAGAAAATCAATGACGGAAATGATTTGACTAAAAGAATAAATTTAGGAAATGGAACTAATGAAATATACAGTCTGGCAAATACTTTTGATACGATGTTTGATAAACTTCAGACCTCATTTAATAATGAAGTCCAGTTTACTTCAGATGTCTCACATGAACTTCGTACTCCCATTTCCGTTATTATGACCCAGTCGGAATATGGAAAGGATTATACCTCTTCTATAGAAGAAGCCAGAAATATATTCAATATCATCTTCAAAGAAACAAAGAAGATGTCTATCCTGGTTTCACAGTTACTTACCCTGGCACGGATGGATAAAGGTCATCAGAAATTAAAGCTCGAAGAAGTTGAAATCGGAGAATTAATTGAAATTGCTATTGAAGGACAAAGAACTTATGCCAATAGTAAAAATATAAAAATAATTCCCAATATTAAAGAAAATATTTATTCTTCAGTAGATGAAACAATGATTATGAGAGTTTTTACAAATCTCCTTTCTAATGCTATTTCCTATGGAAAGGAAAATGGTTATGTTAAAATATCATTAAATAGAGATGATAATAATGTCATTATTAAGATTGAAGATAATGGAATAGGGATATCGGAAGATAACCTGGAAAAAATATGGATAAGATTTTTTCAGGTAGATCCTTCAAGAAGTACTGAAAATTCAGGATTAGGTCTTTCCATGGTAAAAGGGATAATAGAAAGTCATAAAGGATCTGTTTCTGTAGAAAGTGTATTAAATAAAGGAACTATATTCACTATTTATCTGCCTCTTTCAAAATAATATACTTTCTAATTTTCTCATTTTTTTTTAATAATTCCGTGATAGTATATTTTTACAGTTAAAAATGACGCATAAAAATCTAAAATTTTACAGGAGGAAAAATGAAAAAAACTTTTCTTATGGTTATAGTAAATTTAATATTATTAAATAACTTAGGATTTTCAGATAATGATTATAGATTATCTAAAACTCCTTATATAAAAATATCTAATTCCAATGCAAAAATTTCTTCTGAAAAGGCAAAGGAAATAGCTCTAAAGCATGCAGGTATTTCAAAGAATAATGCCAGATTCACCAAGATTAAAATGGATATTGATGATGGTATTCTTGTTTATGAGCTAGAGTTCTATGTTAATAATAGAGAATATGAATATAATATTGATGCAAATACAGGAGCTATTATTGAATTTGAAGTTGATTAATCTGCATATATTGAATAATTACTTACTAATACTATCGCCTAGTATATATAAAAAGGGCTGTCTCAAGGAGAACATGTACCTCCAAACTTTTCAATTTTCATTGTCTAGTTTTTTTGTACATGTTCTTCTCTTGAGGTAGCCTTTATTATTCTAACTTTTGTTCAATGATTACTGGTTTTTTGATTTTATCATTTCATCGATAGCTTTTGCTGCTTTTTTCCCTGCTCCCATAGCTAATATGACTGTAGCTGCTCCTGTTACAGAATCTCCTCCTGCAAATACCCTGTCTTTTGTTGTTTGACCTGTATCTTCGTTAGCAACTATACATTTCCATTTATTTGTTTTAAGTCCTGATGTAGTCTGGGATATCAATGGATTAGGTGAAGTCCCTATAGACATTATCACCGTCTCAACTTCAAGATTAAATTCTGATCCTTCTATAGCAACAGGGCTCCTTCTTCCACCTGCATCAGGTTCTCCCAATTCCATCTTTATACATTTCATTTCCTTAACCCATCCATTTTCATCTGGAATAATCTCAACCGGATTTGTAAGAAACATAAAATGAATTCCTTCTTCCTTCGCATGTTCCAGTTCTTCCAATCTTGCCGGTGCCTCTTCTTCAGATCTTCTATATACTATATATACTTCTGATCCAAGCCTTCTTGCTGTCCTTGCTGCATCCATTGCCACATTTCCTGCACCAACTACCGCAACTCTCTTACCAAGCTTTATCGGTGTCTTATAATCCTCATCAAAAGCTTTCATCAGATTGCTTCTAGTCAATAATTCATTAGCTGAAAATACTCCGTTGGAATTCTCTCCTTTTATATGCATAAAATTAGGAAGTCCTGCCCCTGAAGCAATATATACAGCCTCATAATTTTCTTTATCTAATAAATCATCAATCATAACAGTTTTCCCTACGACTACATCTGTCTCTATTTTTACTCCTAAATCTTTTATCTCCTGAATCTCAGGTTCAACTACTTCTTTTTTTGGAAGTCTGAATTCAGGTATCCCATAGACCAGAACTCCTCCGGGCTCATGTAATGCTTCAAATATTGTCACATCATAACCCATCTTTGCCAGATCTCCTGCACACGCTATTCCTGAAGGTCCGCTTCCCACAATGGCTACTTTCTTATAATTTTTCTGTATATGCACCGGTATCTTGATTCCTTTTTCTCTCACATAATCAGCAACAAACCTTTCAAGTCTTCCTATAGCTACCGGTTCATTTTTGAATCCCACTATACAACTCCCTTCACATTGAGTTTCTTGGGGACAAACTCTTCCACATACTGCAGGAAGAGCATTTGTTTCTTTTATTATTTCTGCAGCCTTTTCAAAATTTCCGGACTTCACTTCCATTATAAATTCAGGTATATGAACATTTACAGGACAGCTTGGAACACATAGAGGCTTTTTACAGTTTAGACATCTTGTAGCTTCAAGCATAGCCATTTCAGCAGTATAACCTTTACTTACTTCCTCAAAATTATTTATTCTTTCATCAGGTAACTGAACAATATCTTTTACCTTCTTCTTCTTATTAAATGGGGGACTGTCATGATTTATTTCATTTTTGTGACTATGCATATCACTGTTACAATAATAACCATGTTCAGCTTCTAATATTCCTAGTTCTTCTTTATCTATTTCACACATATCTATAGGATCATCCTGTATGCTGTCTTCTTTTTTCAGTTTTACTCTTCCTTCTGCAGTCTTATACATTTCTTGTCTTCTTAAAGCCTCATCAAAATTTATCTCATTAGCATCAAATTCAGGTCCATCCACACATGCAAATTTCACACTTCCATTAACAGTCAACCTACATGCTCCACACATTCCCGTTCCATCTACCATTATAGGATTTAAACTCACTACCGTCTTTATATTGTATTTCTGAGTCTGAATGGAGGTAAATTTCATCATTATCATAGGACCTATAGCTATTACAAGATTATAATCCTTTCCCTCTTTCATAAGTCGGTTAATTTCATCCGTCACAAGACCTTTCCTTCCATAACTTCCATCATCTGTAACAATATACACATTTTTAGCAATTTTCTTCATATCCTCTTCATATATTATAGCTTCTTTTGTTCTGGCTCCCATTATGACATCTACTTCTATTCCTCTTGATTGTAAATACTTTACCTGTGGATATACAGGAGCTGCTCCCAATCCTCCAGCCACAAATAATATTTTTTTCTTTTTAAGTTCATCATCTGTTTCGTATATTAGTTCTGAAGGTTTTCCTAACGGTCCTACAAAATTTAAAAACTCATCTCCTACTTCAAATTTACATACTTCCTTTGTTGAAGCCCCTATTGCCTGAATTACTACTGTTACCGTCCCCTGCTCTCTATCATAATCAGCTATTGTCAACGGTATCCTTTCTCCCATCTGATCAGTTATTACAATGACAAACTGTCCAGGATTGGCTGATTCTGCTACTCTTGGTGCATAAACTT
Organism: uncultured Fusobacteriales bacterium; assembly: GCA_964469865.1. GTDB lineage: Bacteria > Fusobacteriota > Fusobacteriia > Fusobacteriales > Leptotrichiaceae > JAGOWQ01. The sequence goes on from CAYYAV010000087.1 coordinate 6,486, forward strand.
TCATCATGTATATAGCCGGAGCTAACATTTTCTTTTTCACAATTTTAAACATATTTCTCTCCATTCTTTCATTTATAATTATTTTATATCTCATACCTCGATTCAGAACTTACATTCTTGAAAATACATCATAACCATGCTATCCCAGTAGTCCGCCATGGCCCATTTCAACAATTTCCTGTTTTGTTATCCTGTCTCCTGCAAGAATTCTAGGTAGAAGGACATCAAAAACGGTTTTTTCAGAAAAAACTACTCCGCCAGGCAATCCCAGCAATACTTTTTTTCCTTTATATGCAATCATAAACATTGCTCCTGGAAGGACGGGAGTCCCATAAGTTATTACTTCCCATCCGCTCTCCCTTATGGCTGAAGGCGTAACATCATCAGGATCTACAGACATTCCTCCCGTACACATTATAATATCCTTTTCCTTTTCAAATTCTTTTATGTACTTTTTTATCATTTCCCTGTCATCTT
>CAYYAV010000088.1:0-6856 GCA_964469865.1 uncultured Fusobacteriales bacterium
TACTATAGAGGAACTGTTTGAAAAAAATGAGATAGATAATGAAAAAATTAATACATATGGGGATTTCTACTATTATTATCTAATTAAATATTCAAACTGCTATATGTATAAATTCAATTCTAAAGGATATACGGAGGCTTTCAGGGAACTTCTCCGGAGAAATGATATAAATCCTGATAAGTTGGATGTAAACTGGAAAAATGTCAGAACAAAAGAAGAAGAATATCAGGAAGGTCTGATAGATATACTATATGCAATGATTAGTTATGAACTTAAAAAAATTGGATATGCTGTATTCGGAGTAAATTTTGGATATGAAACGGTACTTTATTATGTTGTAAAAGAAAAGAACTTTGAAAGGATATCTAATAATCAGAAACTGTTCAAGATATTTGATTTGCCGTTTTTAGAGTCAATATACAATGAGATATTCGAAATTACCGGAGATCTGGGAGTAAGCAGGGTAAAAATAGGAGATTTCCTGGAAAAAAAGGATGACGGATATTATACATTATTTAAAAAAGATAATATAGTTATAAAGAATATAAATGAAAACGATGAGAAGGAAGTAAGAATAATATTATAAAGAGATATAATCAGGAATATAGAAGAATATTTAGAAATAATCGAAAGAGGAAAGAAGAATAGTGATGTTTAATTTTCAAAATGGAGATATAAATATAATGTTTAGTATGCTCAATATGAAATTACGGGATGAATTTTGCAGTCTTGATGACCTGGTTAAGACATTATCTGTTAACAAGGAAGAATTACTGAAGAGAATGGAAGATAACGGGTATTACTATAATGAAGGAAAAAATCAGTTCAGAAGAAAATAATTTTAGGAGAAGACATGAAAAATATTGTTTTGATTGGTATGCCTGCCAGCGGAAAGAGCACTATAGGAAAATTGCTTGCACAGAAAATAAATTATGAATATTACGATGCTGATAAATATCTGGAAAGAAAGGAAAAAAGAAAAATAAGTAATATTTTTGCAGAAAATGGTGAAAGTTATTTCAGGGATTTAGAAACAAAGTACCTGAAAAAGCTTTCATATAAAAATAAATTGATAATTTCTACAGGTGGTGGAGCAGTTAAAAGGGATGAAAATATGGAAGCGTTGAAAAAAAAAGGAATTATAGTATTCCTAAGTAGGAAAGTAGAAGATATTGCAAAAGAAAACCACGAGAACAGACCCCTTTTAAAAGATATAAGTAATATCGAAAAACTGTATTCAGAAAGAATAGCTCTTTATAAGAAGTATGCAGATATAACAATTGAAAATAATGACACATTATTTAATGTGACTGACAGGCTATATCGTACTTTAAAAGAAAACAAACTTATAAAATAGGTAGGAAATATGAAGAAGATACTGATAATAAATGGCCCTAACCTGAATTTTCTGGGAATAAGGGAAAAAAATATATATGGAAATGATAATTATGAAACTATGTGCAAGTATATAATGGAGCATTTTTCTGAAAAAAATATAAAAATTGAAATTTTTCAGACAAATCACGAAGGAAGGATAATAGACAGGCTTCAAGAAGCATATCATGAGGGGATAGAAGGAATTGTAATAAATCCTGGAGCATACACACATTACAGCTATGCTATCTTTGATGCGATAAAGTCGGTTTCTATTCCCACAGTAGAAGTTCATATAAGTAATATACATGAAAGAGAAGAATTCAGGAAAATATCAGTAACAGCTCCTGCCTGTGTTAAACAGATATATGGAAAAGGTAAAGAGGGATATATTGAAGCTGTAGATTATCTGATAGGATGGGAGTCATATGGAAGTCAGAGACAGTGAAAGTGTTGATGTATGCAGGATAGCACTAAGGATGTCAATTTCTTCAAGAAAGGAAGAAAAAGAGCTGGTAAAATCGTATAAAGAACAGAAAATAAAAGTTGCAGCAGTAGATGTCGGAGGAACAATGCCTAATTCCAGATTTAAATTTATTGAAAGTGCACTACTTGCTGCTAAGCGGAATAACATTATCCAAGATAAACATATTCATGATGGAGCTGTAATAGGTGCCGTGAGAGAGGCTATGAGCCAGATAGAGACAAATATAAATGGACTGAGTGTAGGTGGAAAAATCGGAATAGCACGTCAGGGAGAACATCTGGGTATAGCAATTTTCCTAAGTGTAGGGATACTTCAGTTTAATGAGGTAATAACAGCGGTGGCACACAGATCAATAGCAGTATTACCTGGTGATGAAAAATAGGAGGAACGGGAATTATGGGAAAGGAACTGTTCAGGAAAATAGAATTATTTCTTTTTGATATGGACGGGCTACTGTTCGATACTGAATCAATATATATAAATTATGGTAAACAGATAGCAGAAAATATGGGGTATCTTTTTGATGATTCTTTTATAGAGCAGAGTACCGGAGCAACTAATTCTGCATTTAGACAAATGTGCCTTGATAAGTTTGGAAAAGAATTTGATTTTGATACATATTGCCATAAGGTAGAGGAATATATAAGAATACAGGCTGGTAATGGTAAAATTCCTCTCATGGAAGGAGCAGAAGAATTGTTAGAATATCTGAAAAATAACAATAAGAAAATGGTACTGGCTACCTCTGCAGGAATTGAAATGGCAAAAAAACTTACAAGAAGTAAAAATGTAGATGGATATTTTTTACATATGATAACATCAGAAAATGTTAAATTTGGGAAACCTGATCCGGAAGTATTCTTGAAAGGGGCAGAAAAAGCAGGTGTAGATCCTAAAAAAGCTATGGTATTTGAGGATTCGTTTAATGGGATAAGAGCTGCCCATGCTGCAGGAATGTATCCGGTAATGATACCTGACAAACTGAAACCTAATGATGAAATAAGAAAATTATGTCATAGGGAATTTGTAAGCCTTTCAGATGTGATAAGATATTTTGAAGGGGAAATATAATTGAAAATGAGGAGAAAAATGAGTGAATTTAAGATACTGACATTGGATGGCGGAGGAGCCAGAGGACTATTCAGTGTAAATCTGCTGAAAAATCTGGAAAAGGAATATAATATCAGTATGACAGACCATTTTGACTTAATAGTAGGAACTAGTACAGGATCTATAATAGCTTCAGGACTTTCAATGGGGATAGGGACAGAAAATATAGAAAAAATGTACTTGGAGGAAATGGAAATTATTTTCAAGAAAAATATATTGAAAAATGGAATATTGGAAAGTAAATACTCTACTGAACCGTTAAAAAAAGCACTAGAAAAAGTATTTAAGCACAAGGACTTTAAAAATGCAAAGACTGATCTTATGATTACCACTACCAATATAGTTACAGGAGAGCCTCTTGTAATAAAAAGTAAGAATCCTAAAGGAATGAAACTTATAGACAGTATACTTTCTTCATGTGCTGCACCGTTATTTTTTGATCCTTTAAAAATTGATGATCTCCATATATACAGTGATGGGGCACTTTGGGCTAATAATCCCGGACTTGTGGCATTTTCTGAAGCACTGTCCAGACATGGTTACCATAAGGATATAAAGGATATAAAAATATTATCAGTGGGAGCAGGAGAAGAGCCGCTGGAAAATAAGTATAAGAATAAGACGTGGGGAATAAGCTACTGGATAGATCCATTAATAAAAGTAATGCTGCAGTTAAGTTCCAGAAGCTCAGATAATATGCTATCAAGAATACTTGATGAAGAACAGTATGTAAGACTCGATTATAAGACAGAAAGTATTGTAGATATTGATACTGTAGATAAGGATGTGGAAAGAAAGGTAATTAAAATTATAAAAGAAAATAAGGAAAAGCTTGACACATTTTTTTCCATCAGGAAAATAGAAGAATCAAAAAATGAAATAAATGAAGTAATAAAAAAGAAAAAAAATATTGGGTTTATAGGAAAAATTTTCAAAAAGAAAAGTAACAATTAACAAAATATATTGAAAAGTTTTTTATTGTCTATTCCTTATTTAAAAAAAATAAGGTATAATTAAGAGTAAAGACTATATATGGAGGTAACGTTATGGAAATTTTAGCTATGATATTAGCAGGTGGAAGAGGGTCAAGGTTAGACATCTTATCAGAAAAGAGGGTTAAACCAAGTGTACCTTTTGCGGGGAAATTCAGAATAATAGATTTTGCATTGAGTAACTGTTCAAATTCTGGAATCTATGATGTTGCTCTATTAACACAATATCTCCCGTTGTCGTTAAATGAGCATATCGGATCAGGAAAACCTTGGGATTTTGACAGAAGGGATTCCAGTGTTACAATGCTCCAGCCACATGAAAAACCAGGTGGAAATGCATGGTATCAGGGAACAGCAGATGCCATAAGACAGAATATTGACTTTATAAAGGGGAAGAAACCAAAGTATGTACTTATCCTTTCTGGAGATCATATTTACAAGATGAACTATAAATGGATGCTGTCAGATCATGAAAAAAGTGGAGCAGAGTTGACAATAGCTGTTCAGGAAGTACCAATAGAAGATGCAGGAAGGTTTGGAATTTTTGAGGTAGATGAACATAAAAAGATACTGAGCTTTGAAGAAAAGCCTGCTGAACCTAAGAGCAATCTTGCTTCAATGGGAATTTATATTTTTAATACAGATACGTTACTTGAATATTTAGAAAAAATGCCTGAAGAAGATCTGGACTTTGGAAAACATGTCATACCTGAGATGATTAAGGAAGAAAGAAAGGTATTTGTTCATTGTTATGATAGCTACTGGATGGATGTAGGAACTTATGATTCCTATCTGGATGCAAATCTTGATTTGATTAAAAAGTCAGAAGAAGTCGGGATAAATCTTTATGATCAGCACTGGAAAATATATACAAGAAGTGAAGACTTGGCACCTGTTAGGATAGGGGTTACAGGAAGTGTTCTGAATTCACTGATCTGTGATGGTTGTAAAATTGAAGGAAGAGTTGAAAATTCAGTTTTGGGTCCTGGAGTTACAGTAAGAAAGGGATGTACTGTTAAAAATAGTATCATATTTACAGGTACATATATTGATGAAAATACAAATCTGGATACAATGATAATAGATAAAAAAGTTTATGTAGGTAAAAACTGTGTACTGGGGCATGGTGATGACTTTACTCCTAATAAGGATAAACCTGATCTGTTGGCAAGGGGAATAAGTGTCATTGGTAAGAGTGCGGTTATCCCGGATGGCTCTATTGTTGGAAGAAATGTAAGGATATTTACTAATGTTAAGTTGCATGATGATAATAAGTTTGTTCAGAGCGGAGAAACTATAAAGAAATAGGAGTGATTAGTTTGAAAATAGTATATTTAGCTTCAGAAGTAGCTCCATTCTTTAAGACAGGAGGGCTTGCAGATGTAATGGGGGCATTACCTAAGAAAATGCAGGAACTGGGACATGAAGTTTCAGTAATGATGCCAAAATATGATAAAATACCTGTAAAATATCTTGAGAAACTAGAATGGATAGCAAGACTGGAAAGCCATGGAGATATATTTAACCTTGTAAAGTATCCTGATGATAAGATAAATTATTACTTTATTGAAAATAAAGCATTGTACGAAAGGGGACATGTATACGGCGATAATGACGAGGATATCCAATATGCAATGTTTTCAGAATTGGCACTTAGATTTTTAAAGGAAATAAATCTTCAGGCTGATATAATTCACTGCAATGACTGGCAGACAGGTCCTGTACCTTATTTTTTAAACATAAGATATAATAATGATCCTTTTTACTGGGATATGAGGACAGTCTACTCCATACATAATCTGATGTATCAAGGAAAATTTTCCAAATATTCTTTTGAGAGAATGGGATATTATACAGAAGGACATGATCTGAATTTTATGGAAATAGGGATAGGATATGGAGATGTAGTGAATACAGTAAGCCCAACTTATGCAGAAGAAATAAAATATCCATACTTCAGTGAAGGTCTGGAATGGATAACAAACAGTAAAAAAATATATGGAATTTTAAATGGCATAGATATAGATGAATTTGATCCTGAAAATAATCCTGACGTTATTCCATTTAATAAAGATACTCTTGAAAAAAAGAAAGAAAATAAATATAGGTTACAGGAAAAACTGGGGCTACCAAAGTCAGATGTTGCTCTTATATCTGTAATAACAAGACTTGTTGAAGGGAAAGGGCTTGATCTTGTATCAGCAGCTATTGAAAACCTGTTACAGTATGATGCAGTTCAGATAGCTATTTTAGGAAGTGGAGATAAAATCTATGAAAATTATTATGATTATCTTGCAATGAAATATCCTGATAAGTTCAAAGTTTATTTAGGATATAATCCTAATCTCGCAAATGAAATGTATGCAGGAAGTGATATGTTCCTCATGCCTTCAAGATATGAACCTTGTGGACTGAGTCAGATGATTGCAATGAGATTTGGTACTATTCCGATAGTGAGAGAAACAGGAGGACTTAAGGATACTGTAAAACCTTATAATATCTATACGGATGAAGGTAACGGATTCTCCTTTACAAATTTTAATGCAGATGATATGCTCTTTACAATAAAAGTTGCCCAAGGTGTTTATTATGATATGCCTGAAATATGGGAAAAACTGGTAAAAAGGAACATGGAAATAGATTTTTCATGGGACAGGTCAGCCAGAGAATATCTTAAACTATATGAAGAAGCAAGGAAACATTAGCATAAACTGATTAAAGGACTGTTTTAATACAGTCCTTATTTATATGGAAGGAATACTGACAAAAGAAGAAGTGGAAAGATACTAAATTTTAAAAATTCTTTAAAAGAATTATTGTGAGATAATACATATCAGACAGCAAAATTTTGGATATACTGGAATCAGAACTGGGTTTCAAGATAGAGAAGATA
>CAYYAV010000089.1:0-6772 GCA_964469865.1 uncultured Fusobacteriales bacterium
ATGATACTGTAAGTGCAGTGTGGGCATGGTTTTTCATTATAAAGAATGGAAAAGCTGAAATATTTTTTCAGAATATTAGAAAAAAGGAAGGAAAAATTCTTATTCTGGCAGCAATAATAGGAGGTCCTCTTGCAGGAGCAGCTTATGTCATTGCATTACAGATTTCGGGTTCAATCATTATTCCAATAGCTACATTGACTCCTGCAACAGGTGCTATACTGGGGAAAATTATACTGAAACAGCAATTAAATGCTAGAAAGATTGCCGGAGTTATTATATGTGCTTTTGCAGGGATTTTAATCGGGATGAATAATATAAATGGGAATACAGCAGGAAATAATGTTGTTTTAGGAATGATACTGGCATTTATTGCAGCATTAGGCTGGGGACTGGAAGGAGTAATAGCGGGATACAGTACAACTTTTATCGACTATGAAATCGGTATTACTATAAGACAGACAATTTCCGGGCTATTCAGTTTTTTAGTCTTATTACCGTTTTTAAGTATAATTAATGGTAATTTAATTATGACAGTTAATATGACAATATCAGCACTGAAAGATGTCTCATCATTTATTTTCTTCATTTTAAGCGGTTTTTTTGCACTATTTGCATTTTCTTTATGGTATAAGGGAAATTCAATATGTGGTGCAGCATTGGGAATGGCATGTAATGCTTCTGCATTCTGGGGACCATTCTTTTGTTGGCTTATAATAGGAGTTATTATGGGAGAAAAAGGATGGGAAGTTGCTCCTGTAGTATGGCTGGGAGCGTTTATAATGATTATAGGGATTATATTGATTGCTTTGAATCCTTTGGAATTTATAAGTAGGAAAAAAAATGAAAGCAGTATGGATTCAGATAAGGAAGGAGGAAGTATGTTAAATTAGAATATACCGTATTCTAATTTAAACATATGAATGATATGAAAAATCCTAATTCAAAGAATGGAAAAACGCTGTTATACACCTGTCAGAATGAAAAATCTCTTTCTATACTGGAAAGAGATGGAAGATTTATTAATAAGAAAGAATATATATATGAACGTTTATCAGGAATCGCTCCTTCTATATTGAAAGCTTATGACTGGTTTGTAGCTGCAGCAGAGAAAAAGGTAAAGAAACCGGAAGATGTAGAATATCAGATATGGTGTACAGTCAGTCCTGATATATGCATGAAACCTATAGAAGGGGAACTTGTATATATCCTTGAAGTTCCAGATGAAGAGATAATATATTTTAATTCGTTTAAGTGGGATTATGTAATTAATCATCACTATGTACCACAAAACAAAGAAGATTTGAATAGATATATGGAAGAAATGGAAAAAAAAGGCTTTTCTAATACATATGAATTTGTTGTTGGGAAATATGCAGGAAAATTTCTGCTAGAAGAGCGTAAAATAAGGGAAAGTTGGAAGAGGGTCTTTGATATAGATGAATGGGATCCCAGAATTATTCAGGCAAACCTCTGGGAAATAAAAAAGGAATGGGTTAAATATATACTAAAACCGGGAGATCCTATGCCACAGGATTATAATACCGATTAACAAAGGAGATTACATAATAAATGAAATTACTTACAAACAATCCAAAATTTTTAAATTATGAAAATAAAAAAATTGAAATAGATTATCATGAAACTGATTATTTAGAAATATTAAAGAAAGCTAGGAATTTTATACATAGAAATTATGAAATAAAGACCCATCCATTATATGGGAGTATTAAACCGAATGAAACTATATATAGAAGCATAGTTCTGGAAAAAACTGACAGGCTTGATATAAATTCAGTATTATTGATATCAGAAGCTATAGATACTTTTATAAAATTTAAGAAAAATAGAGATATACCAAAATGGAATGATAGAATCAAAGAAGATTTCAGTGTTATTGACTTTGATTTAATCATTAATGCCATAGAACGAATTATTTATGTATAATATTCAATTTTAGAATGGCAAAGAAGTGAAAAAAATCACTAAATAATCGATTAATTAATTTTAAACGAATCCAAGTCATTATTTATTAATTTAAATAAACATTTGAGAGAAAAGGAGGAATGAGTATGCGTCTTGAATTAGGTAAAATCCATATAAAAGACATTCAATTTGACTCAGAAACGAAGATTGAAGGAAACATACTGAAAATCAACAAAGAGGAGATGATAAGGGAAATATGGGATGATGAAGCTATAATATCAGTGGATTTAGATATCGCCCGTCCAGGAGAAAGCATCCGTATCACTCCGGTGAAAGATGTAATTGAACCACGTGTAAAAGTAGAAGGAAGAGGAGGAATTTTCCCTGGTATACTGTCAAAGGTGGATACTGTAGGAGAAGGAAGGACAATCGCCCTGAAAGGGATGGCTGTTGTGACTACTGGAAAAATAGTAGGATTCCAGGAAGGAATAATAGATATGACTGGAATAGGAGCAGAGTATACTCCATTTTCAAAGTTGAATAACCTTGTAATAATAGCTGAACCTGCTGAAGGGATAAAACAGCATGAGCATGAAAAAGCTGTACGTTATATAGGATTTAAGGCTGCAAGATATTTAGGAGAACTGGCACGTAATCTGGAACCTGAAGAGATAAAAGTCTATGAAACAAAGCCATTACTCGAGCAGATTGCAGAGTATCCGGAATTACCTAAAGTAGGGTATGTATATATGCTTCAGACTCAAGGACTCCTACATGATACATATGTATACGGAGTGGATGCAAAACAGATAGTTCCTACTTTATTATATCCAACAGAAATAATGGATGGAGCAATAGTGAGTGGAAATTGTGTATCTGCATGTGACAAAAATCCTACTTATGTGCATCTGAATAACGGTGTTATAGAAGAATTATATGAAAAACACGGAAAAGAAATAAATTTTGTTGGTGTTATAATCACAAATGAGAATGTATATCTGGCAGATAAGGAAAGATCATCTAACTGGACAGCAAAGTTTACAAAATATCTAGGGCTTGATGCAGTAATTATATCTCAGGAAGGATTTGGAAATCCCGATACTGACCTGATAATGAATTGTAAAAAAATTGAAACAGAAGGTGTAAAGACCGTTATTGTAACTGATGAATATGCAGGACAGGATGGAGGAAGCCAGAGCCTGGCAGATGCTGATCCTAAGGCAGATGCTGTAGTGACGGGAGGAAATGCAAACCAGTTAATCGTATTACCAAGACTGGACAGAGTAATAGGACATCTGGAAGTAGTAAATGTTATAGCAGGAGGAAATCAATCATCTTTAAGAGAAGACGGGACAATAGAAACTGAAATCCAGGCGATAACAGGTGCTACAAATGAAACCGGATTTGGATACCTGACTGCTAAAACATATTAATAAAGTAACTGAGGATAAAAAAGGAGGATAAGAAAATGTCTAAAATAAGAGTAGTACATTATATAAACCAATTTTTCAGTGGAATTGGTGGAGAGGAAATGGCTCATATAGAACCTGAGTTGAGAAATGAACTTCCGCCGATTTCACAACAGCTGCAGGGACAGCTTGGAGAAGAATATGAAGTAGTCGGAACAGTGATATGTGGAGACAGTTATTTCAATGAAAATCTTGAAAAAGCTCAGAAGACTATACTTGAGATGATTAAAGGTCTGAATCCTCAGCTGTTTGTAGCAGGTCCCGCATTTAATGCAGGCCGTTATGGGGTTGCAGCGGGAACTATTACAAAGACTGTACAGGAAGAGATGGAAATACCTGCATTGACTGCCATGTATATTGAGAATCCTGGAGCAGATATGTTCAAAAAAGAAGTCTATATTATAGAAACTTCAGACAGTGCAGCCGGAATGAGGAAGGCTTTACCTGCATTGGCAAAGCTGGCTAAAAAGCTTGTAAAAGGAGAAAATATACTTTCTCCTTCAGAAGAGGGGTATATACCTAGAGGACTCAGGGTAAATTACTTTCATACTGAAAGAGGATCTAAACGTGCTGTAGATATGCTTCTTAAGAAAATAAAAGGTGAAGTATATGAAACAGAATATCCTATGCCGGATTTTGATAGGGTTGCTCCTAATCCTGCAGTAAAAGATATTACAAAAGCTAAAATAGCATTAGTGACTTCAGGTGGAATTGTCCCGAAAGGAAATCCCGATCATATAGAATCTTCTTCAGCATCTAAATATGGAGAATATTCGATAGGAGGAGTTTATGACCTTACAGCCGAAACATATGAAACTGCCCATGGAGGATATGATCCTGTATATGCAAACCAGGATTCAGACAGGGTACTGCCTGTAGATGTACTGAGACAGCTTGAGAAAGAAGGGAAAATAGGAAAATTACATGAATTATTCTATACAACAGTTGGAAATGGTACAGCAGTAGCAAGTTCTAAGAAGTTCGCATCGGAATTTTCACAGAAACTTCTTTCAGAAGAAGTAGATGCAGTTATACTTACATCAACTTGAGGAACTTGTACACGTTGCGGTGCAACGATGGTAAAAGAAATAGAAAGAGCAGGAATACCTGTAGTTCATATGTGCACAGTAGTACCGATTTCATTAACAGTAGGAGCAAACAGGATAGTACCTACTATAGCAATTCCTCATCCGTTGGGAAATCCTGCATTGGATATGGAAGAAGAAAGGAAGATAAGAAGAAAACTTGTTGAAAAAGCATTAAAAGCACTTACTACAGAAGTAGAAGAACAGACTGTATTCGAAGATTAAATATTAAGGGCAGGAGGGATAATTATGGAGTATTTTAAAAGAGCAACAGAACTTAAGGAAGACACAATTTTAAATAGGAGACATATACATAAAAATGCAGAAGTTGGATTAGATTTGCCTAAAACAAAATCATTTGTAGCAGAAAAACTTAAAGAGTATGGACTGGAACCGGAAGAATGTGGTCACGGAATCACAGCAATGGTTGGAAAAAAAGGAAAAGTCTTTCTTTTAAGGGCAGATATGGATGCACTTCCTATGGGTGAAGAGAGCGGACTTGAATTTGCATGTAATACTGGGACCGAAGCACATACGTGTGGGCATGATATCCATACATCTATGCTTTTAACTGCAGCAAAAATGCTTAAAGAAAATGAGGATAATCTGGAAGGGACAGTCAAGTTCATGTTCCAGCCGGCAGAAGAAATTTTCAAAGGTGCAAAAGATATGATCAAAGCAGGAATCCTTGAAAATCCAAAAGTAGATGCTGCTTTTGGACTTCATGTGGCAGCAGGGAAACTTCCCTTACCTATGATCATATATAATAATAAAAGTGCATTGATGTATTCAGTAGACGTATTTAAAATTGTAGTCAAGGGTAAAGGTTCTCATGGTGCAACACCTCATCTGGCTATTGATCCGATAAATATTGCAGTACATATTTATCTGGGATTTCAGGAACTGATTGCAAGGGAAAATAATCCTTCACATTCCTGTGTACTTACTATAGGACAGCTTGAGGCAGGTTCGGCTCCTAATATTATCCCTGAAAATGCTATTCTGCAGGGAACAATACGTACAAATAATAAGGAAGCGAGGGAACTTCTGGTAAAAAGGATGAAGGAAGTTGCTAAAAAGACGGCTGAAGTATATGGAGGGAATGTAGAAATAGAAATGATAGCTGATGCACCTCCTCTCATATGTGATACACAGCTTACAGATAGTCTTGTTAGGTATATAAGGGAAATGAAGATACCGGATATGAAAGAATATACAGGAATGTCAGCCACTACTTCAGAAGACTTTGCTGTAGTTGTTGATAAAGTACCGGGAGTATTTATGTTTATTTCAGCAGGATTTCCTGATGAAAGAGGGAATTATCAGGTACATAACCCCAAAGTACAATTTAACGAAGATGTATGTCCAATAGGAGCTGCTATTTTAGCTGAATGTGCTACTAGATGGCTTGAAGAGAATAAATAACAGAAAAGGTGGTTTTATGTCTGAAATACAATCGAATGTAGCAATTCCGTTATCTAAAAATAAAAAAATAATGACAGAGCTGGGAGGAATATGTTTTGTACTGGCAGGAACAATGGTAGGTTCAAGCATTGCAACATTACAGTCACATATTCTGACAGAAATGAATGCAATGGAGTATTTTTCACTTTTGAGCATAATTTCTACTTTAGGACTTGTTATTATGACGCCTATAGGAGCTAAAATAGGAGATATTATAGGAAGACGAAATGTTCTTATAGTTTCGGGAATAGCGTGTGTACTTGCATGTATAGGAATGGGATTTATAAGAAATTTTATGCTTTTTGCTGTTTTAAGACTAATTTTTGGAATGGCACAAGGGGCTTATATTTCTTCTCCATATATATTAGCGAGGGAATTAAATGAACCTAAAGATGTTCCAAAATCAATGGGAGCACTGGCGACTTCTATTGCAGCAGGTGGCTTTGTCGGAAGTATAGTAGCAGGTATTTTAAAAGATATGGGAAGGCTGGATACTGCAATTATGTTTCCTTCATTATTCTTTATAATCGGAATAGCTCTTATATATTTCAACTTACCGAATAAAAGACGTGAAGGCAAAGTATTTATAGATATACCGGGAATTATAACTTTATCCGTTTCATTAGTAGGAATTTTACTTTCCCTTAATTTCGGAAGTAAGATAGGATGGACAGATATGAAGATTATTACAAGTTTTCTAATAGGTATAACTGCTTTAGCCGGATTCATACAAATTGAAAAAAAATCAAAAGAACCTATTATATCAATGCATCTTTTTAAGAATAGAAGTTATGTTTCTCTACTCATTGTAGGATTTATATGCTATTTTTA
>CAYYAV010000090.1:0-6716 GCA_964469865.1 uncultured Fusobacteriales bacterium
TCGAATTGAAAAAAATTATATTGAGATTTTGTCAATTTTACCTTAGATAATAAGGAGTTCTATAAAAATATGGCCTCTAGCGCTCAAGCACTTTTAATAAAAGTGAAAAAAATTCCAATGATTTTAAAAAGAAAAACTATTCGCTTTATTTCAAAAATCAGGGCATCTATTATGCGTTGTTTTAGGAACATAGTAAGAGATAATAGCTATGAGTTTCCGAAAAGATTACTAATTTATACCATATTTGAATCTGAGAAACATTTACAAGAGTATAAAGTGTTATTTCTGGAAGGTCTTTTACCTTTTGCGGATAGGGTGGAAATTGTTGTCAATGGAACACTGCCTGAAAATGATTTGAAACGTTTGGCAAAATATGGCAATGTGCAACAGAGAGAAAATAAAGGCTACGACGCAGGAGCTTTTCAATTTGGAATTTTATCTCTTTCTTATCAAGAACTTCAACAATTTGACCAACTTCTCTTAGTAAATGATACAAATATTGGTCCCCTATCTGATTTAGCAGAGGTGTTCAAACGAATGGATTCCAAAAAATTGGATTTCTGGGGTATGTCATTTGGTGAGGTGCAACCCGATTTTACAGGTATGAACCCCTATGGATTTATTCCTGAACACTTGCAAAGCTATTTCTTAGTTATTGAACATAGTCTTTTAAAAGATAAATTGTTTTATCATTACTGGCAAAATTTACCAGATACAAGTTCACGCAATGCAGCTATTGGGCGACATGAAACGGTATTTACACGATATTTTTCAAATCGTGGGTATGTCTATGATGCGGTAGTAAAAGAAGGAACGGATAGCCCAATCTATATTCATCCTTTGAGAGCAATTCGTGATGGCATGCCACTTGTAAAATATTCTGCACTAGCAAATTTTGATGATCATCAATTTTTATGGCAAGAGTTGGAACGGCAGTCGGAAATACCAGAACTTCTCAAATATATAGAAGAGGAGACGGATTTTCCAGTTCATATTTTGGAAGATATTATCCAAAAATACAAGACATCATCAAAAACTAAAAATCAAATTCTTATTATTGACGGGGTTGAAAATATTATTCCTCAATGTACACGGTATCGTGTATTGAATAAGGCCGAGCAATTGAAACAGCAAGGATATGATGTAAAAGTTGTAAACCATTCGTCATTCATCATTCCTGATGCTAAACATGCAGATATTGTTATTATTTATCGTGCTACAAAATCCGAAAAATTATTAAAGCTGATTTCTATCATGAAAAAACTTGGGCGGAAGGTTTATTACGATATTGATGATTTGGTTTTTGATACAAAGTACACAGATCAATTAGAATACACACAATCCCTTTCAAAAAAAGAAAAAGCAAGTTATGATGCTGCTGTCCAGCAATATGGTGATATGCTAGGGAGATGTGACGCAGTGATTACCTCGACCGAGCATTTGAAGACAGAATTAGAGAAGAAAAAATCAGAAGTTATTATCCATCGCAATGTACTCTCAAAGAAATTGATACATTTGAGCAATAAGGCCATTAGCAAAAAAATTACAGATGAGACTATTAAAATAGCTTATTTTTCTGGTTCGATTACTCATAATGAAAATTTTGAAATGATAAAGCCAGCTCTCATTAAAATACTGGAAAAATTTAAAAATGTTGAACTTCATTTGGCTGGACATTTAGATATCCCTGCAGATATTGAAAAATTTGGAAATCAGATTGTCGTTCATCCGTATGTAGATTGGGAAGAACTTCCTGATTTGATTGGACAAATGGATATTAATCTGGCACCGTTAAAACAAACGTTATTTAATGAGGCAAAATCAGAAATTAAATGGCTAGAAGCAGGAGCAGTTAAGGTTGTTACAGTTGCAAGTAACATTGGTTCCTTTAAGGAAATGATAAAAGATGGTGAAACAGGAGTTCTGGCTTTACCTGAGCAGTGGTACAATAAATTAGAAGAATTGGTAGTGAATGAACAGTATAGAAATCAAATGGCTGAGCAGGCTTATCAATTTGTTTTAGCAAATTGTACAACTTCAACAGTTCGTGCGGATATTTGAAAATAAGGGGTCATTTGATGAAAAATATATTATTTATTTCTCCTACGGGTACCTTGGATAATGGAGCAGAACTATCAATTATTCAATTGATGGCGCTCCTCCAAGAAAAAGGGTATCGTATTATCAATGTCGTTCAAGACGGAGCTTCACAGTTTAGAAGTGATTATGAAAAGGAGATGTCAAGTAGAGGGATCATTTTATATAGCATCTCACTTGCAAAATGGTGGTGGCCAGAAGCACCTGGAGGTATCATTAATGATATGGAAACAGCAACCTTAGAGTACCAAAATGCCATTTTTAGAATTAAAGATATTATCCATGAAGAGAAGATTGACTTGGTTATTTCCAATACTGTAAATGTTTTTCTAGGTGCAATTGCAGCCAGCCTTACCAACACACCTCATTATTGGTTGATCCATGAATTTCCCGAAGATGAATTTTCTTACTATAAGACAAAAATTCCGTTTGTTGCGGAGATGTCCAATACTATTTTCACGGTGGATGGTAATCTAAAGGAAGTATGGCAGAAACTTGTTCCTGACAAGGAAATCCAAGGTTTTATTCCTTATACAAGGGTCACTCCTAAAAAAGAGCTTTCTCAAGGAGAAAAAACTCGATTTGTATCCATTGGGAGAATAAATGAGAGAAAAAATCAGCTAGCCTTATTAAAGGCATATCATCAATTAGACAGACAAGATATTGAACTGTGTTTTATTGGTCCTTGGGATGATGAATACAAGATTTTATGTGATGAATACATCCAAAAGAATAGCTTGATGAATGTACAGTTTTTAGGTTACCAAAATAATCCTTGGGATTTGGTTACAGATAAAGATATTTGTGTATTTCCATCAAAGACAGAAACCTT
The DNA here is from genome assembly GCA_964469865.1 of uncultured Fusobacteriales bacterium. Classification (GTDB taxonomy): domain Bacteria; phylum Fusobacteriota; class Fusobacteriia; order Fusobacteriales; family Leptotrichiaceae; genus JAGOWQ01. The sequence goes on from CAYYAV010000090.1 coordinate 2,930, forward strand.
TGGTTTGGTCTATATTGAAGCTGTTTTAAACGGCTTACCTGTAATTGCCTCGGATAATTTGGGTCACAAGACCGTGCAACAGTTATTTGAACTTCCAAGGTTGTACCCTGTTGCAGAAATTACGCAATTGAAGCAACAAATGGAAGAAAGTCTTGAAGGCTTTGAAGAAAAAAAAGTAGAAGCTGTTGCTTATCAATCACACATCTTAAAACGCTATGTCCCAGAAGTTGCTTATCAAAATATAGTAGCTCAAATTGAAGATGGAGATAGTCAAGCAAATCAAAGCATGCAGGCAATAGAATTTTTGCTTACTGGACTAACTAGAAAAACAAAACTAGAGATTTTGGGTAGGAGATTGAGTCATAAATTGACTAAAATTCGAGAGAAATTAAAATAAGATTGGAGTAATATGAAAATTTTATTGAAACTAGGTAATATTATCTTTGGTTTATACGCACTGATGATATTATGGAATAGTATAGAATATTTCCTTAATAGTATTTTTTTAAAACCAGTATCATTAATTTTTCGTATTTATATTTTATTTGTGCTTGGTATCTTATTTTTATTTTTAATTATTTTTAGAAAAATTAATATTAAATTTGTTTTTTTGCAAAGTCTTAATAAATATATAAAAATAATCATATTTGTGTTAATGATAATTTGGCAAATTGGTTTATTTGTATCTATGCCAATTATTCCAATTGCTGATCCTAAAAATATTTATCAAATTGCTCAAGGAAATATATCTAATGAATTGGCTAATTATATTTCTATCTATCCCAATAACTATTTGATGTTAATATGGGAAAAACTAATTCTAAATATTATCGGTAATAAGTATTTTTTACATGGAATAATTTTCTTAAATCTAATTTTTGTAGATGTCTCGATATTATTACTTAGTAAACTAGCTCAAAAAAAATATCCTTCAATTTCGAGTTCAGTGTTTTACATGGCTGTCCTTTTTGTAGGTTTTTCCCCTCAATTTTTACAAGCTTATACTGATATTCCCGCTTTCTTTATGGGGACAATATTATTATATTATGGAGTTCAGTTTAGATTTGAAGAAAATTTTAAAAGAATTGCATTGTTTTCTGCTTTGTTTGGAATTTGGATAGGGCTAAGCTATAATATGAGGGCGCCTCTATTTATTTATGCTATTGCAGGAGCTATAGTTATTATTGTTGCTTTTTTACAAAGTAAGCCAAAGAATTTAATAAAATGTGGAATTTCATTTCTTATCGTTATATCAGGTTTTATTTCAGTGAATTTTTTGTTACATGAAAGTTTAACTAAACAACAATACTTTCCATATGAAACGGGAATGAGCAGAACTTTATTCTATTTTGTTGATTTAGGGTTAACTACTAATGGGGCTACTCACTCTGAGCTAACAAATGAGGTATTATCAGCAAGAGATAGTAACCGGAATAAAGTATATCTAAATTCGATAAAAAATAGAATTTCGAATATGGATCTAACTGACTGGATCAATCATCTAAATAATAAGTTTAAAGCTAATACTTCAGAAGGAAATATGGGGTGGGGTTTGGAGGCAGTATTAAAAGAAGAAAATTTGATACCTAATCGGTTTTCAGGAACAATTTTAGCATCTTCATTACGAAGTATTGTTTTAGTTAATTTTAATGGGAATTATCATTGGTACACATTAGTTTTTCAAATTTTATGGATTATTATTGCTTTTGGGATGGTTTTGTATTCTGCTAGCTTTAAAATTGAATTTTTAAGTATAAATTTATGGACACAGATAATTATATTTGGTGGATTAACATTTTTAATGATTTTCGAAGGAGGAAGGAGTAGGTATTTGATTCAATTTTTACCTGCAATAATATGGAATGCTTCAGCTGGATATGAAAGATTTTTGGGGAGAAAAAAAATTTATGTTGAATAGAAATGGAGAAAATAGTTTTCAAAAGATATTGATTTCATTTTTTCTTTTGCTAATAGGATTTGTATTTTCTTACCTCCTTATTGTTTCTAAATTTGATATTGAAAGAAACTCATTTTGGGTAAATGGGTTAGATAATGGATTTTCTTTTCTTTTTTCTACAGTTTTAGTATTTTATTATTCTCATTTTCTTACAAAATGGAATTTTTTCAAATTTCTAATTGGCGGATTAATTTTGCTAGGAATATTGTACTATGTCTTAGCTACAAGATCCCTAAATAATTCTGTTTATAATTTTTATGATTTTTTTACTAATGGATTGATTCCGGTAGATTATTTGCTCAAGCTTAATGTAGGATTAATATTTACTTTATTTATTCTAAAATATAATAAATTTAAAATCGAAACCAATTCAGTTGATCCAAATTTAGTGATAGGCATTTTATTAACCCCAATTGTACTAACTCACTCTGAATTGCTTGCATATATTAATGAAACAAAAAAGTATGATGTGTACAGCTTATTTAGCATTTATCTTTTTATTTTGATAGTTTTAGTTATTTGCTTGAAAGGATTGGATAAAATAGTTGAGAACAAACCTTCTATTTACAATGTTGTTTTTCTAAGTCTACTAATGTCATTTTTCTTTAATGGAACTATTCAGTATGGTATAAAACTAGAGGAAATGGTTTTGGAACGATACATTTTTCCAGGAGCAACTTTATATCAAATTATAATTCTTTTCTTTCTATTCCTAACAGTATACTTAATTGGAAATCGAGTTATTTTACCTACTTTGATAAACTTACTTATTGGCGGTTCTATTTCAATAGTGAACTATTTAAAATTTGAGATGAGAAATGAACCTTTTTTAATCTCAGATTTTATTTGGATTAAAGAGATAAAATTTCTTTCAAGCTTTATTAATAGAAAAATCCTCATTTCAATATTTTTAGTATTATTATTAATAGTTCCTATTTACCTCTTTTTAAATAAAAAGTTGTTTCCTGGTAAGGTTATACATAATTTAAAAACTCGTTTAATTTGCTTGTTAGTTCCTTTGCTATTTTTTTCTGGTATATTTACTGTTTTTAAAAATAAAACTGAATCTAAAATAATTGAAGGAATACCAGTTGTTTCTGTATTAAATAATTGGCAAAATATTTCTTGGTTTGGTTTTTCAACTGACGCGAGATATAAATCACTAATGTATGTTTGGACGAAACAATTAACCGATGTTATCATGGAGAAGCCAAAAAATTACAGTAAATCTTCGATTAGTGATCTTGTTGAAAAATATACTGAAAGGGCTAATGAAACCAATAAAACTCGATCAGAAAATATTTCTGATCAGACGGTAATTTATATTTTAAGTGAAAGTTTATCCAATCCTAATAGAGTAGAAGGAGTTACTGTAAGCGAAAATGTATTGGCAAATATTGATTCAATTAAATCACAGACAATGAGTGGCTTAATGAAATCAGATGGATTTGGTGGTGGAACTGCTAATATGGAATTCCAATCTTTAACCGGACTTCCGTTATATAATTTTTCATCTTCAGTTTCAGTTTTGATGACAGAAATATTACCAAAATTAAAAGTTATTCCTTCAATTAGTGATCAGTTTAAGAATGGTGAAAGATTAGTAATACATGGTTTAAATGCCAGGTACTATAATAGACAAACTTTCTATAAAAATTTAAATTTTGAAAGAAAAATTTTTCTAACAGAGTCAGATGAGACATTGCAAAATGTAGAGTATTTTGGTGCAAATGTTAGTGATGAAACTACCTATAAAAATATTCTAAGTAGAATAGATACCCGTGGTGCTAGTTAATTTCAACATACAATAAAAAGCCCAAATGGACTATA